>PXBQ01000277.1 GCA_003566875.1 Spirochaetaceae bacterium
CGAGTGGGTCGCGGACGGGCAGCCCGAGTGGTGCTCGCTCGATCAAACCGCGTCGACCGTCTCGGTCAGTATCGGCGGACCGTCGGTCGTGAAGATCACCATCCCGGCGTAGTACGCAAAATCACACACGGAATTCGCTTTTCGCGTGTTGCTTTCGGAGCTAATCGAGGGATAATGGGGCATGGCATCGACGATCAGGCAGACTCTGGGTTCGACGGGTATAGACGTCCCCTCCGTGGTTTTTGGGACGAGCGCGCTCGGTAACCTCTACGAGAATGTGGAACAGGAACGGAAGAAACATACCGTCTCGGAGTGTCTGAGACACGTCGAGGCTCCCGTCGTTTTCGATTCCGCCGGGAAGTACGGCGCGGGGATGGCGCTCGAGAAGCTCGGAGCGATCCTCGCCGAACTCGGCGTTGCGCCGTCGGACGTCGTAATCAGCAACAAACTCGGCTGGAGGCGCACACCGCTGACCGGCCCCGAGCCGACTTTCGAGCGCGGCGTGTGGTTCGGGCTCGAACACGACGCGGTCGCGGATATCTCGTACGACGGGATACTCCGCTGTTTCGACGAAGGCTGCGAACTGCTCGGCAACTCGTACATTCCGCAGCTCGTCTCGGTCCACGATCCCGATGAGTACCTCGCGGCGGCCGTCGACGCGTCGGACCGCCGGAGACGGATGGACGACGTGATCGGCGCGTACGATGCGCTCTTTGAGCTGAAGTCCAAAGGCGTTGTTCGCGGCGTCGGGATCGGCTCGAAGGACTGGACCGTGATCGAAGGCCTCTGGTCCGAGGTGAAGTTCGACTGGGTGATGCTCGCGTGTTCTTTTACGGTGTTCACCCACACGCCGGAACTGCTGGCGTTCATCGGCGACCTTCACCGAGCCGGCGTCGGGATTATCAACTCGGCCGTCTTCAACGCGGGATTCTTGACTGGCGGCGCGTACTTCGACTATCGGATCCCCGACCCGTCCGCCGACCGGCAGCTCTTTTCGTGGCGCAATACGTTTCACGGTCTCTGCGCGGAACACGGTGTCACACCGTACGACGCGTGTATCGAGTTTGGGCTCTCCGCACCCGGGGTCGTCGCGCTGTCGCTGAACACGTCGAAACCCGAGCGCGTGAAGGACAACGTCGACGCGGTGGCGCGAACGGCGCCGCACGAGTTCTGGGTTGCGCTGAAACAGTCCGGTCTGATCGCGAACGACTACCCGCATCTGCCGAAACACGACTGAGTTTTCGAAAATAGATCACGGAGGGAAACGATGAATCGTAACGTAGAAATTCCTGAAGGACCGTTCCAGCCGGACTGGGACTCACTCGAAAAGTACTCGGTGCCTCGCTGGTACGAGGACGGCAAGTTCGGGATCTTCATCCACTGGGGGCCGTACTGCGTACCCGCGTTCAATAACGAGTGGTATCCACGGAACATGTACCTCCAGGAGTCGCCGGTATTCGAGCATCACCGAGCGACGTACGGCGATCACCGTGAGTTCGGGTACAAGGACTTCATCGACCGCTTCACCGCGGAGAAGTTCAACGCGGTCGACTGGGCGATCTTGTTCCGCAGGTCCGGCGCACGATTCGTTATGCCGGTCGCCGAGCACCACGACGGTTTCGCGATGTACGACACCGAGCTGTCGGACTGGAACGCAAAAAAGATGGGTCCAAAACGCGACATCGTCGGCGAGCTGGCACAAGCCGTTCGTGACCAGTGGCTCGTGTTCGGGCTCTCGAGCCACCGCGCCGAGCACTGGTGGTTCTTCGACGGCGGCATGAAGTTCCCGTCCGACGTGCGCGATCCACGGTTTGCCGGCCTGTACGGACCCGCGCAGCCGCGCGATACGCAGCCGAACGAGGAGTTCCTCGACGACTGGCTCGCGCGCACGTGCGAACTCGTCGACAAGTACCAACCCCAAGTCGTGTGGTTCGACTGGTGGATCGAACAACCCGCGTTCGAGCCGTACCTCAGGAAGTTTGCCGCGTACTACTACAACCGAGGCGCGCAGTGGGAAAAAGGCGTCGCGATCAACTACAAGAACGAGTCGTTCCGCAAAGGCAGCGCGGTGTTCGACGTCGAGCGCGGCCAGCTCGACGACGTGCCGTCGATGTTGTGGCAGACCGATACGTCGGTCTCGCGCAGCTCGTGGTGTTACGTGAACGATCACAAGTACAAGGATACCGGTGAGATCGTCCGCGACCTGATCGACATCGTGAGCAAAAACGGCGCGTTACTGCTGAACATCGGTCCAAAACCCGACGGAACGATACCCGAACCCGAACAAAAGATGTTGCTCGAGATCGGGGCGTGGCTCGGCCAAAACGGTGAGGCGGTGTACGATACACGCCCGTGGACGGTGTACGGAGAAGGTCCGACCGCCGTCACCTCAGGAGGCTTCACCGACAAGAGCGCCAAGTCGTTCACCGCGCGCGATATCCGCTTCACGCGCAAAGGCGACACCGTGTACGCGGCGATTCTCGCGAAACCGGAGAACGGCGTCGTGACGATCAAGAGCCTCGGCACCGACCTCAGGCTGTACCGGCATTCGATCGGCAAAGTCGAGCTGTTGGGATACACCGGTGATATCAAGTGGAGCCACGGTGCGTCGGGAGTTCGCGTAACGATCCCGGACGACGCAAACGGCGAACACGCGTGGGTCGTGAAGGTCACTCCGAAGAAGTAGGATCGAATGGAACGGCCGAACATCCTTTTCATCATGTCGGACGACCACGCG
>PXBQ01000236.1 GCA_003566875.1 Spirochaetaceae bacterium
AACAGAAGGGAGACCAATGGTTCATAACATTATTGAGTACGGTGCGACCGGCGACGGTACGACACTCAACACGCGCGCGTTCGCGGACGCCGTCGATGCGGTGAGGTCTCGGGGTGGCGGTACGGTTTTTGTGCCGGCCGGCCGGTATGTGACCGGAACGGTCGAGCTCTGTGACAACTGTCGGCTCGAGATATCTCCGGGCGCGGTGATCGTCGGATCCGGCGATCTCGATGAGTACTCCGTCTATCCCAAAGGTCACAACAAGGACCGCACTTCGTGGCATCTCGTCGTCGCCCGGGACCGCCGGAACGTGAGCATCGGCGGTGGCGGAACGATAGACGGATCGGGCCCGGCATTCTGGGATCCTCAGGATGAACCCGGTGCGTTTATCCTGTGTCGATCGGGACGCCGGCCGAGCCCGATGGTCGACATCGCGCGGTGTAGCGATGTCCGCATCGAGAATGTGTTTCTTGTGAACAGCGCCGGCTGGACGTGCCACGTGCACGACAGCGATCGAACCGTGATACACGGCGTGCGGATATACAACGATCCACTCGGACCGAACACCGACGGTTTTGACTTCACCGGCGTTCACGATCTGGTAATGAGCGACTGTTTCGTCGATACCGGTGACGACGCGATTTGCCTCAAGACTACGAGAGACAGTCGCGATATCGAGAACGTCACGGTGACAAACTGCGTGATCCGCACGCACTGCGTTGGGCTGAAGCTCGGGTGTAACGAGTCCGTTCACGACATGAGGCGCGTCGCGTTCTCGAACTGCGTCGTTCACGGATCGTCGCGCGTTATCGGCCTTTTTGCGTACGAAGGCGGGGTGTACGAGGACATATCGTTCAGCAACATCGTCGGCGACACCCGGGTTCCACTCCTGCATAATCGGCCCATTCATATCGAGGCGCGCAGAAACAACGAAAACACGGCGCACGCCGGAGTGATCCGAAACGTCTCGATCGATGGTTTCTCGTGCGAGACCGACGGACGGATCGTGATCGTCGCCGCGGACGACGGTGTCGTCGAAGATATCAGATTGCGCGACGTGCATCTCAGGTACCCGTTCATTTTCGATCCCGTCCCGACGGCCGATACGATGCGGAGCAACCAGTTCCCCCGACACTCGCCTGAGGCGCGACGCGCACGCGCCGCGGTCGTCGTCGACTCGGCGGCGCGTGTCTCGATCGACGACCTGACGATCCGCTGGCCGACCGGAGCGGTGCCCGAGGCGTGGCGGTTCTCGAAACGCAACCAGAACGGCGGCCTCGAAATTCTGCCGGAGCAGTCGCACGAAGGCGTCGAGTTCCACGCCGTGTGGGCGCGAAACTCCCAAGACCTTTCGGTCACGGGGAGGCGCGCGGCGGCGAGCAGCGACGGCGTCGAAGCCGTGGTCGAGACGTGATGCCGGAACCGGAGGGGAGGAAGCATATGGATTACCAAAGTATTGGAACGATAGTCGTGACGCCGGACCCTGCCCGGTCCGTCTCGGATACGACGGCTGAGTTACAGAGAGCACTCGATGCGGCCTCCGGTCGATACGGCACGGTGTTCGTCGCGCCGGGAGAGTACGTCATTACGACTTTGAGTCTCCGGTCGAACGTGACGCTTCACCTATCCGGCGGCGCGGTGCTGCGGGCGTGCGACGATATCGAGATGTACCCGGAGTACTCGGCGTGGCCCGGACAGGATCCGGCCCGGCGACGGTACCACGTTATGTACGCCGACGGCTGCGAAAACCTGACGATCGAAGGCGACGGCGTTGTCGATGGGAGCGGCCCGGCGTTTTGGGACCCGCCTCTCAGGACCATGATCAAGCTTGGCCACACACGCGAGTCGCTCGGTGTACGCGATCACCTGGAAGACGACAGCCCGTTCTGGCGCGAGAAGTCCCGTCGTCCGTCACCGATGATCGAGTTTCGGCACTGTCGCAACCTGATCGTACGCGATGTGACTTTTCGGAACAGCCCGGGATGGACCGTCCACCCGTACTGCTGCGACGACGTGACGATTCGGGGTATCACGATCGACGACGACCTATACGGGCCTAACACAGACGGAATCGACGTGAATGGATGTCGCGACGTCGTGATTAGCGATTGTTCGATCACGTGCGGTGACGACGCGATCATCTTGAAGTCGACCGTCGATGCGCGATCGTGCGAACGAGTCATGGTCTCGAACTGCGTCCTCGCGACGAACTGCGCGGCGATTGGGCTCGGCGCCGAGGTCACGCACGCGATTCGCGACGTCGTCGTGACGAACTGCGTCGTCAAGCAGGCTCTCCGCATCGTTCAGCTCGAGATGTGGGAGGCCGGGTGCATCGAGAACATCGTGATCTCGAACGTAGCCGGTGCGAATTTGACCGACATCCCGCTTGAACGGCCGATCTACCTCGATATCCAACAACACCGGCGTAGCGATCCGGCGCTCGGTACGATGAGGAACATCACGATTTCCGGAGTGACGTGCCGCACGCGCGGTCGCATCGTGATGACCGCGCAGGACGGCGCGACCATCGAGAACGTGACGCTCCGCGATATTACTCTCGTGTTCCCGGACATCGAAGACCCCGAAATATCTGTCACGTCGAGCCGCAGTCAGCAGATGTCGAACTACAGCCCCGAGAGCCGGTCGGTTCGAGCGGCGATCGTCGCGGACAATGTCGACGGTCTTGTGCTCGAGAACGTCGTGACCCGCTGGCCCGACTCTGCCGATCGCTCCGA
>PXBQ01000068.1 GCA_003566875.1 Spirochaetaceae bacterium
AAGAAGAACCGCAACCGGAACGACCGCGACGGCGCCGCCGATCGCCGCTGCGACGAAGAGCGCGGGTGTCGTACGATCGATCGATCGGGAGCGGAGCGCGAGCACAACTATGATGACGAGCGAAGGAAAGACCGCAAGGAATGCGGCGGCCGCCAACATCACGTCACCGCGATTCTCGGAGCGAGCAAAGCGAGTTTATGACCCGATCGAGCGATTTTTCGTCGCCGATCGTGACGCGGATCGCATTGGGCAGTCCGAAAGACGTGAGAGCCCTCACCGTGACGCCGCTTTCCAGTATGCGCGTGTACGCAACCTCGGCCGGAACCCCGGTATGCACGCAGATGAAGTTTGCCTGCGACGGATAGAACTCAAAACCCTCGGCCGTCAACTGTTCGCAGAAACGGCGTTTCCCGGTCCGCGTGAACTCGATCGATTTCCGGACAAAACCGGCGTCGTCGAGCGCGGCCTCGGCGGCGGCGAGCGCGACACCGTTCACGTTGAAAGGCTGTTTCACGCGCGTGAGGTCGGCGATGATGTCGGCCGATCCGATGCCGTAGCCGACGCGCAACGCGGCCATCCCGTAGATCTTCGAGAACGTCCTGAGCACGATCAGGTTCGAGAAGGACTCGAGCAGTTCGGCCGACCGCGGGAAGTTCGGCGCGTCGGCGTACTCGGCGTACGCTTCATCGAGCACGACGAGTACGTCGGACGGAACCATCGAGAGAAACGCAACCATATCGTCGTGCGAACGGTACGTTCCGGTCGGGTTGTTCGGATTGCACAGATACACGAGCCGTGTTGTCTCATCGATCGCCGCGAGCATCCTGTTGAGATCGTGAACGCCGTCGATCAACGCGATCGCGCGATACCGGCCGCCGAACAACGTCGTCGCAAAACGGTACTGGCTGAACGTGATATCGGCGCCGACCGCGGTGTCGCCGGGTTCGATGTACGCCCCCGCGCAAAACACCATGATCTCGTCGGATCCGTTACCGAACACGATCTGTTCCGGAGCGCAGCCGCGACACGATGCGAGCTTTGCGCGCAATGCGCCGCCCGACCCGTCGGGGTAGAGGTGGATCTTCGTCGCGCTGTCGCGCACGGCGGCAATCGCGGCCGGCGACGGGCCGAGCGGATTCTCGTTCGACGAGAGTTTGACGGCTCCCGGGTACTTCTTGCCGGGGGAGTACGGGGTCAGTTCGGCGACCGATGTTCTGAGTCTCATGTGTTGCCGTCGGTCGGCGTCGGTTTTTTCTTGATCGCGGCCGGAGGATTGTTCTTGAGATACTCGTGGTCCTGCGACATGTCGACGATGAGATCCTTGAGAACCATCTCGACGGATTTTTCGGTCGTTTTCGCAAAGATCAGATCTCGCGGGTTCTCGAACAACGGCTTGATCGCGCGCATGATCGAGTTAATCTCTTCGTACGAGAAACCGTTCAGGATGATCACTTTGTTGTCGAGTTCTTTTGGTCGTTCGCTCATATTTCCGGGATTCTACGGCGTAACTCGAGGTTTTTCAAGCCTCAGGGCCGCGTCGGGGCCAGGCCGACGCGCCGACCGACTCGGGTTACGAAAAATTTCTTGATTCGGGTTTTTCTTGGTATCTTTTTCTCAAATGAAGTACGAAAAACTCACAACCAAGGCGCGGAACGCGCTTCAGGACGCGACGAGTATCGCGCACCAATACGATCATCAGACGCTCGAGTCTGAGCATTTGCTCCTGGCGCTGATACGGCAGACCGACGGGATTGTGCCCCCGCTTTTGAGTCGGCTCGGGCTTTCGGCTGCCGAACTCGAAAAGGAACTCGACGCCGAGTTGAAGAAAAAACCGAAGGTGTACGGGGAGTCGGCTCAGCTTCAGATGTCCGGGGGGCTCGGTCGGGTGCTCGCGAAGGCCGAGAATGAGGCCGCCGCGCTCAAAGATGAGTACGTCAGCGCCGATCACATCATCCTCGCGATGCTCGCCGAGAAGAACCGGCTCTCGGCGTTTCTCAAGGCGAAAGGGCTGGACCGCGGCGAAATCCTTTCGGCGATGCAGTCGATTCGGGGCACGCAACGAGTCACCGACGAGGACGCCGAGGACAAGTACCAGGTTCTCGAGAAGTACTGCAAAGACTTGACCGCTCTCGCGAAGCGCGAAAAACTCGATCCCGTGATCGGACGCGACGAAGAGATCCGCCGCATTATGCAGGTTCTTTCGCGCCGGACAAAAAATAACCCGGTATTGATCGGCGACCCGGGGGTCGGGAAGACCGCAATCGTCGAGGGCCTCGCGCGTCGCATCGTCTCGGGCGACGTGCCGGACTCGCTCAAGAACAAGCGCATCCTCTCGCTCGATCTCGGATCGCTCATCGCCGGAACCAAGTTCCGTGGAGAGTTCGAAGAACGGCTCAAAGCCGTGATTCAGGAGATCGGCGCGTCCGACGGGGAAGTGATCCTGTTTATCGATGAGCTTCACACGCTCGTCGGAGCCGGCGCGGCCGAGGGTGCGATGGACGCGTCGAACCTTTTGAAGCCCGCGCTCGCGCGTGGTGAGCTCCGCGCGATCGGAGCGACGACGCTCGACGAGTACCGCAAGCACATCGAGAAAGACGCCGCGCTCGAAAGGCGCTTCCAGACCGTGTTCACCGACGAGCCGTCGGTCGAGAACACGGTCGCGATTCTGCGCGGACTCAAGGAACGATACGAAGTGCACCACGGGGTGCGGATCACCGACGAG
>PXBQ01000251.1 GCA_003566875.1 Spirochaetaceae bacterium
CTCGGATCCGGAACTCGCCGCGCGTCTGCTCGGCGAGTTGAAACGGCTCGATCTCGATGTCTCGGACTTCGCGTTCGGCCGGCCGAGTCTCGACGAAGTGTTTCTGAGCCTGACCGGGCGCGAGGCTGAGCAGAAGGAGGCAGTATGAGCACGAACACTGCGCCGCAGCAACAGACCGCCGAACGCGGCGACGGGACAAACGGATCCGGACGAGTCGCGGTCCGCGACGTTCTGATCGCCGGAGACCGGCCGACGCGACCCGGCCCGGTCTCCGCGTCGTTGACGTTCGGATGGCGAGCCCTTCTGAAAATCAAACACGTTCCCGAGCAGATCTTCGATGTCACGATCTTCCCGATCATGTTCATCCTGATGTTTACGTACCTGTTCGGAGGCGCTCTTGCGGGCTCAACGGGTGAGTACCTTCAGTTCGTTCTCCCGGGCATTCTCGTGCAGAGCGTCGTGTTCATCACGGTGTACACGGGGTTCGGACTCAACACCGACATCTCGAAGGGGATCTTCGACCGGATCAGAACGCTACCCGTGTGGCAACCGACGGCGGTCGTCGGAGCTCTCTTGGGCGATACGGTGCGGTACACGCTCGCGTCGATCATGACGATAACGGTTGGACTGATCCTCGGCTTCCGTCCCGACGGCGGAGTAATCGGTGTCGTGATGGGCGTGTTGGTACTCCTGGTTTTTTCGTTCAGCCTTTCGTGGGTCTGGACGATGCTGGGCCTGATCCTACGCACGCCGAGTTCGGTGATGGGCGTGAGCATGATGATCCTGTTTCCACTGACGTTCGCGAGCAACATCTTTGTCGACCCGACGACGATGCCGAGCTGGCTCGAGGCTTTTGTCGGCGTCAACCCCGTCACGACTACTGTGACGGCGGTTCGTGGATTCATGCACGCGACGGTCACTCCGGCCGAGATCGTGCGGGTACTGATTACGTCGGCGGCGTTCGTCGTGGTATTTGCGCCGATTACGATGTACCTGTACCGACGGAAGCGGTGATGCCCGCGGCGTAGCCCGCAGTTCGGCGCTATCGGTCAGTAGCGCCGGAGCACGCTCCAGGTAATCGGCTTGAAGTATCTGATCCAGAACCAGTACGCCTCGGGGTTCATCGTCTCGCAATCGACCGAGACCAACCTTTTCCCGCGGCTTTTCGCTTCTCGGACGATCTCCGAGAGGAGCCGCATTCCGACGCCGATGCCGCGGTATTCCGGGCGGACGTAGAGACCGTCGATCGCGAGTATCGAATCGTCGTGAACGCAGTACGTCACGTCAAACTGCGGATCCTTCGCCTTGATGAAACCGCACGGACCGTCCGGCGCCCGTGCCAGGAACGCGGTGCTGTTCTTCTCGGCGAGCCGCTGCCGCCACTCGTCGCAATCATCGCCACGGGGATTCGGCATCAGGACCGGGAGCCGGCCGATGTGCGCAGCAAGTTCGGCGTCCAGTTCAGCGAGGACTCCGGCGTCACCATCATGAGCCGTCGTAACCTCGACCGACCGGTCGGGGCCGACGGTGCCGTTCAGCGTGGCCTCAAGATCGGCCGTCGGAACTGCGGCATCCATCACGATCCGGCCGTACGCGAAAAGATCGAGGATTTCGGCGATATCGCGTCTCGATGAGTACACACCGAACGCGTGCATTCGGACCCCTTGCTCGAGCACGTCGTTCAGCATCGTCCTGAACAGCGCCGAGAACTGGAGCCGTCCAATCGCGCCGGGCTCGGTGTAAAAACACCAGTCCGGCGTAAGACTTCCTGAGCCTTCGTTTCGGAAATTCTTGATCGGAAAGCTCCCCATAAACGCGCGCATCACCCTGTTTTCAAAAAGGCCGAAAACACGTCCTTCGCCGATTATCCAATCCAGACGCGGAATGAAGTCTTCCGCTGTCCTTGCCGGAAGAAACTGCAGCTGCGTGCGCAACTGCGCGTGGTTAATCTGCGCCAAACCGGCTGCGGTGCGTGACTCCTGGCCACGGGATAGAACCGTGATCTCCATCAAGTACTCCCTTTGTCGGCGGTCGTGGTCGCGACGCCGGCGGCGTTATTCGGAGGTGCGCGCCCACGTGGGTCACGGGATCTGCGCCTCTCAAACGATTGGAAACTCGATCTGAAACGTCGTCACGTCGTTCTGAGTTACTTCCAGGTTTCCGCGGAGCTGTGAGGTCAATGTTTGTACCAACGTCATTCCGAGAGTACGCGTGGCATCCAGGTTGAATCCGGCCGGGAGACCGTATCCGTTGTCGCTCACGCGAAGCACCGCGGTGTCATCGTGTCGCTCAAGAGTAACGACCAACTCGCCGCCGTCGGTGTTCGCGAAACCGTGCTTGTACGCGTTGTTCAGCAACTCGTTCAATATGAGCCCGAGTGGAACGGCGCGCGTCATATCGAGGTGGATCGCCGCGATTTCTTGTACGATGACAACACTTTCTTCGAGGGGAGCATAGACGCGTGCTATTCTGCGAACGAACTCGGAGATGTATTCTTTCATGTCCACTTCGGCAAAAGTGTCTGATTGGTACAGTTTTTCGCGGATCATCGCGATTGAGTTAATCCGGGACTCCGCATCCTGGAGAATTCTATACGATTCACCGGTTGCCGTGTTCTTCTGCAACGAGAGCAGACTGGTCACGACCGCCAGGTTGTTTTTCACTCGGTGGTGGATTTCAGCCACCAGCGTTCGATTCTCGTCAAGAGACTTTTGGATCA
>PXBQ01000092.1 GCA_003566875.1 Spirochaetaceae bacterium
GTTCCTGAACACGGCCGCGGTCGGTTTGCTCGTCGTCGCGCTCGCGGGGGTCGGCTTGAACACGCGGTATCGCGATCTCAAACGGCTCGGGCTCAAGCCGTTTCTCACCGGCTTCGCCGCCGCGGCGACTGTCGGCGCGATCAGCATCGGGCTGATTTTCCTGTTGGGCAGGTTTGTGGAATCGGTTTGAACGCGAGCGACCTCGGAGGAGATGAGCACACCCGACTCACCGGTGACACGTAGGTTCGTCTCGCGCCGTTACGCGATGTAGACCGTCTTGATGTTCACGAATTCCTTGATTCCGTACCACGAGAGTTCGCGGCCGTAACCGCTTGCCTTCACGCCCCCGAACGGTAGCCGTGGATCCGATTTGACGAAAGAGTTGACCGCGCAGTGGCCAGCCTCGAGTTCGGTTGCCGCGATCCGTTCGCCTCGCTCCGCATCGCGCGTGAACACGGCATCACCGCGAGCACGACGCCGATCGGGTTGAACGTAACGTAGCTGCGCGACGCGTCGGTTTCGACCGGTTCGTCGGCGAGGAATCGCTCCGTGTTCTCGGCGAAGTACTCACACACCCACGCGCACTTCTCGATCTCGGCGTGCGCCGAGTGAATGAGTTTGCCCATCTCGCGAGTCATGAGCTCGGAGAGTTCCTGCTTCCTGGCTCGCAGCCGCGAAGCCGTCGACCGCATGAGTTCCGCGCGTTCGGAGTACCTCGTCCGCCGCCACGACTCCCACCGCGCGCGAGTGCCGCCGATGATCTCGTCGACCTTTCGATCCGACGTTTCGTCGTACGTACCGAGCGTCGAGCCGTCGTACGGATTAATGCTTACGAGTGCGATACGCGCCTCCTAATAGAAGTATATGGAAGCGATCGGTTGGGTGTAAAGAAGAATATCCGCGCTAACCGATCACGTATCGTGTTCCAGCCACACCGCGTGCGAGTAGTTGTCGCGGATCTTCGGGTCGCGGGTGCAGAGCTCCGCGTTGTACGCGAGCGCGTGCGCGACGATCAGGCGGTCGAAAGGGTCTCGTGTCCAACTCAGGTGCGCGGCGATCTCGGCTGCGCGCGACCATCCACCGAGCTCGACCTCAATGCCAAGATCCCTTTCGAGCGCGCCTATGATACCGTCGGCTTCGTCTCGAACTCTTCCAATCTCGCAGAGGAAAGAAATCTCGAGGCGTGCCATCGGGGAGATGAACAACTCGTTCGAGTCGATGATCCGTTGTGTAGCGGTCGGAATGCGGTGTGGCTCGGCGTACAACCACAAGGCGATGTGCGTATCAAGAAATACCATTAATGCCTTCACTCGTGGCTTCACTCCGATCGGGATTCCACTCCGATGGGCTGAAGCTATCGAGAGTGTCGCCGTCGAGGAGCACGTCCGGACGCGCGTCGAGTTGTGCGACCCTCTTCCGGCGTATGCTCGGCCGCAACTCGACGATTCCTTTGCGACGTTCGACCTCGACCGTTTCGCCGGTCTCAAGACAACGGTCCAGTATCGAGAACAGATTCCGCCGTAGTTCACTCGCCTTAACGTTCACGAAATGCCCCCACATCGTGTAATGTACAACATTTGTTATTTTATGTACAACTCACCCGGCGCGAAGCTCCTTGTCGCTCGGGCCCGACCGATGGTACGGTGGCTTCATGATCCATCGAGATCCGTTCGGCAAGACTGAGTTCCGAGTAAGCGATATCGTACTCGGCACGTGGAAGGCGGGAGGTACCGACTGGGGACCTCAGAACGATTTGGCGACGGTCGGCGCGATCAGTATCGAGTGGATTTTGCTTCTGAAAGCCGCCTCAGTAGACCTTTGATGGATCAAAGCCGAGCCGTGCGGTCGGCTGGAGTCTTCCGGTTATGACCCGTGCGGCGGCGCGCAAGCTCGCCGCGACCGGGCTGAACGTCACGATCACGGTGTCCATCGCCGGATCGACCACGGTCTCGTACGGGCAGTTCGTCACGAACACCGACGGCTTACCCAGCTCGAGAAAGCGCGCGTGGTAAGACTTGTCGACGCCGCCGCCCCGTTCAAAGAACCCCGTGTGGATTATCACATCCGATTGCGCGGCGCGTTCACGTATCATCGGCCAGACATCTTCGAACGAGCCGTCGGCTTGAAAATCGGTTCCCCAGACGTCGAACCCGGCCTCGAGTAACTCGTGGTACAACGCGCCCGGATACGCCTTTTCGTTGTTCAGGCGTCTCTGTATCGGGGCGATCTCCTCGGCGACGAGAATCTTTGAACCCTGCCCGAGCGGCAGCAGGCTGCGCCGATCGCGTAGCACCACAACGGAACGCTCTGCGGCTTCCGCCTCGACCGCCGCGGCTTCCGGATCGTTGAACACCGCCTCGACGGCTTCTGGATCGACTACACCCCGGTCGGGACCGAACAGCCCCGCGCGGTCCTTCGCGGCAAGGACGCGCGTCACTGCCTGTTCCAGCCTTTCCTCGCTGATGCGCCCGGATTGCACCGCTGCGACAAGCCCGTGGAACATCTCGCCGCGAAGCGCGTTCTCGTCTTTCAGCAGAATCAAGTCCACACCGTGTTCAATGCAGCGGATCGCCGCTTCGCTCACCTCGTACTTTGCCACCAAACCGCCCATCGTAAACGAGTCGGTCATGATCACGCCGTCGAATCCGAGCTCCCCGCGGAGGACATCGTGGATGACCGCGCGCGAGAGCGTCGCAATCTCGGCGTCCGGGTCGA
>PXBQ01000124.1 GCA_003566875.1 Spirochaetaceae bacterium
CCGGAGCGCATCGCGCCGCTTTCGGTCTCGCTGCCGCGGTCGTATGCGCGCGCGGCGGCTCTGATCGTGTCGTGAAACTCGGCCGGCATCGCGCCGAGCGCCCAGCGCGCGCCGTCGCGCTTTGAGAGGATCTTCCGCTCCGTGAACAACGCCGACGCGCGGCACGCGTTCAGCACGAGGTAAACCGGATTGACCGCGGCGCGGGCGATCGCCCACGCGAGGTCGGCGCGGATCGAGGCGATGACGTGTTCGAACGGCACCTCGGGTAGTGAGTCGGCCGGTGATCGGCCGGACAGCGTCAGACCGGTCGCGCGCGTCACCGCGATGTGCGCGGAAAGGTCATCGTCGGTTCCTGTCGGAGAACTCCACTCGGTCCATCTCCCGTCTGAAAGATCCTGCTTGCAGCGATCGCGCCACTCTTCGCTGAAGTGGAGATCGTACGGCGCGGGGTGTCGCCACGGCGTGATGTCGCACAAGGCGAGGAACGAGATCTCTACCGGATGCGGCGAGAGCGAGACGGCGAGCAGCGTCTCGACGAGCGTGCGTTTTTCGCGCGGCGCGATCTGCCGCTCGGTCACGACGAGAAGGTCGATATCGGAGGATGCCGGGTTGAAGCAGCCGAACGCAAGCGAGCCGTGCACGTAGACGCCCGCGAGGTTGCCCGCGAGTACGCGTTCGAAAGCCGAGAGCAGCGTCTCGATCTGAGCCCATGCCGGGCTCGGCGCGGGGAGCGCTCCGGTGAGCGGCGTGTGCATCAGGAAGTGCGGGACCGGATGCCACGGCGCGATAAACGTGTCGACGATTCGGAACCCCACTTTCCGGTAGACGTGCACCGCGCGCGCGTTTGACGCTTCCGGATCGATCACCGCGTCGCTCGCGCCGGGGAAGCAACGATCGAGGAACGCGCGGATCATCTCGGTCCCGTGGCCGCGACCGGTATCGGCCGGGTCGCCGATGAAGACGTCGATCGAGTACACGGTGTCCCCGGCGAACGCGACCGCGGCGTAACGCTCTTCCGCCGGATCGACGCGCGACGCGATCAGGTACGCGATCGGGCGGCCGTCGAGGTACGCGATCCAGTGCGCCGGGTCCACCGCCCGGCCGGAAAGAAACCCGTCGAGCGAAGCGACTGTATTCCGGTACCCGTCGCCGTGCAGCCACTCGGTGATATGCGGGCTCGCGAGCCACGCGAGGATCAGCGGCTTCTGTTCATGGTTTACCGGACGAAACTCGAACGTGCTCACCTCGTATCATCTCTCGAGAAATATGCCCTTTTCTTGAATGGATTGATGATTTCCATACCCCTTATTCGTTGCCCGCTGTTCAAGTCCTCGGAAACGAGGTAGGAACAGTTCGCTTGTTCGGCTGCTGCAATCACCAACGAATCCCAGAACGATAACTGGAATAATACGCTGACATCGATCGCCTGCTCGATCAGAATCAAATCAATTGTGACGATTTCCATATTCCGGAGATTATGTACGATGTTTTTCGCGGCGATTTTGTCGATTTTAAGTTTCGATGTAGCTGCATTATAGAACTCCTGTAGTATCTGGGTCGAAATCACGGAAGAATGGTTTTGTGTGACCGATTTGATTGTCTCCCTCGATACCCTGGTTTTTTCGGGGTCCTTTTTGTCCACAGTATAAACGAGGATATTGGTGTCGAAAAAAACCTTAGCCACGATATAGATCCTCTCGCGTCCAGGTAATGCCATTCGATGAATCTATATTCCTGTCGATAAAATCGAAGGTATCATCAAGCCAGCTCGTGTTGTCATTCTTCACCGTCTGTTCGATCAACCTACGGACCAGCACATTGAAGGAGATATTGTGCCTTTTTGCGTACTCTCTTCCAAGCTTGATAATATCCTCGTCCATCGATAACGTAATGTTCTTCATGGTACACAGTGTATGTGCACGCAGGATAAATGTCAACTTTTTCGCGCACCGGCCAAACCGGTTTCGCATGAAGAGATCGGCGTTGACTCCGGCCGCCCCGCTTTGTGATAGAATGGACGCTCCACAAACGTCCGGTTCAGCCCGGCAAAGGAAGTTCAGTGCCCGAAAGCGTGAGCGCGCCCAATACCTCGACCGCTCTTCAGCCGCTTGTCGCGGCCGGCCGTATCCCGCAGCGACGCGTGTGGGCAATGCTCGCCCTACGGTCGGTCCTTTCGTTCGCGCTGCTTCTGGCTCTCGCCGCGGCCTTCTCGCTTGCCGGTCGACCGGACGCCGTGACGGCTTCGGCCGCGTGGTGGCTCTATTTCGCCACGGTCGCCAATATCGTTTGCCTCGTGCTGATGCGGCGCTTCGCCCGGCACGAGGGCCTGCGCCTGCGCGACGTTTTCTTCGTCGATAAGTCGACGTGGAAAGGCGATCTGCTTTGGGCGTTTATCTTCATGCTCGGAACGGCCGTGTTCGCGATGCTGCCCGGTACGTATCTCGCCGCTGTGCTGTGGGGAGACGCTGCCTACCCCGAAGCGATGTTGTTTCAGGCGCTGCCGCTTGTCGCGGTCTATCCGCTTTTCGTACTGATGCCCGTCACACAAGCACTCGCGGAGCTTCCGATCTACTGGGGCTATGTCGCGCCGCGGCTCCGGGCGTGGGGAATGAAACGGTGGGTGACGATCGCCGTCGTCGGGAGCACGCTCTCACTGCAACACATGTTCTTCGCGTTCCAGCTCGATTGGCGCTACAACCTCTGGCTCGC
>PXBQ01000529.1 GCA_003566875.1 Spirochaetaceae bacterium
ACGACGTACTTCGCCGAAGACGTCGAGACGATTTTCGAGATCGGCGGGCAGGACGCGAAGTACGTCCTGCTCAAGAACGGCGTGCCGATCGATTACGCGATGAACGAAGCGTGTTCGGCCGGGACCGGATCGTTTCTCGAGGAGTCCGCGCAAGGCGACCTGAACATAGAGAGCGCGCGCGAGATCGGGCCGATCGCGCTCGCGGCCGACGCACCGCTCAAGTTTGGCGAGCACTGCTCGGCGTTCATCAACTCCGATATTCGCAAAGCGATCCAACAAGGCGCGACGCGCGAGAACATCACCGCGGGGATCGTCACGTCGATCGTCTCGAACTACCTCAATCGCGTCGTCGGCAACCGCACGATCGGCGGCAAAGTGTTCCTGCAAGGCGGCGTCGCGAAGAACAGCGCGATTCCGCTCGCGTTCGCGATGTTCCTGAACAAGGATATCCTCGTGCCTCCGAGTCCGGAACTCATGGGCTGCTTCGGCGTCGGGCTGCTCGCGCGGAAGAAACACGCCGACGGATCGCTCGAGAAGACGTCGTTCGATCTTCAGGCGCTGATCGACCGCGAGATCACGTACGACAAGGTGTTCACGTGCAAGGCGTGCGAGAACCTCTGTCCGATTCAGATCCTCGTCGTGAACGATCACAAGTACATGTTCGGCGGTCGGTGCAACAAGTACGCGAACACGCGCCGGAAGAGCGACGACGTCCCGGTGTTCGATTACGTCGCGCGGCGGCAGGAGCTGATGTTCGAGACGTGCGCTCCGGAACCCGACTCCATAGCCACGACGCGACCGTACACCGTCGGGATTCCCCGCTGTTTCTCGGTGCACACGCTGTACCCGCTGTACTCGTGGTTCTTCCATGAACTCGGTGTGCGGACCGTGCTGTCGGACGAAGTCGCCGAACAGGGCGTCGCCCGCGTCGAGAGCACGTACTGTTTCCCGGCCGAGATCGCTCACGGCGCGGTGCAGGACGTACTCGACAAAGGCGTCGATTTTGTCTTTCTCCCGCACTTTCGCGACATGGCGAGTTACGAGGAGTCGGTCCACGCGAACTTCTGTCCGATCACCCAAGGCCTCCCGTACTACATCGAGAAAGCGTTTCCGGACGTCGAGAAGGAGAAGTTTCTTCCGCTCGTTGTGAGCTTCAAGTTCGGGCCGGCGAAGGCGCTCGAGCACTTTGTGAAGCTGGCGCGGCGACTCGGATTCTCCGCGGACGATGCGAAGCGCGCGTTTGACGCCGCTAACGAGAAGCAACAGCAGTACTTCACGCAGGCGCAGGAGCTCGGTCGCGAGGCGCTTCGCGAGTCGCGCGACGCGGGGCGTCCCGTGATCGCGCTGCTCGGTCGGCCGTACAACGCGTTTACCGGCGAAGCGAACATGGGTATCCCGCGCAAGTTCACGACGCGCGGTTTCTCGGTCGTCCCGTTCGATATTCTTCCGTACGAAAACGAGAAGATCTTCCCGAACATGTACTGGTACTACGGGCAGCAGGACATGAAGGCCGCGGCGATGCTCAAGAAGGAAGACAACGTCTACGTGACGTTCATCTCGAACTTCTCGTGCGCGCCCGACTCGTTCATCCTCCACTACCTCAAGTGGACGATGGGGACAAAACCGTTCCTCGTGCTCGAGCTCGACTCGCACTCGGCCGACGCCGGGATCGACACGCGCGTCGAGGCGTTTCTCGACATCATCGACGGCTACCGCAGCAAGCGCGAAGCGATCGAGGAAGAGCGGTACGACAACGGGTACCGGTTCGTGAACAACGGCCGTGACGACGTGCACGTGCTCAACACGCGCACCAATGAGCGGATCGCGGTCAAGAACAACAAGCGCGTGAAGCTCCTGCTCTCGAACATGGGCGCGCTCTCGACCGACCTTCTCGGCTCGGTGCTCCGGACAGCCGGCGTGAACGCCGAGGCGCTCCCGGTCGCGACGTTCAAGACGCTCCAGGTCGCGCGCGCTCACGCGTCCGGAAAGGAGTGCGTCCCCGCGCACCTCGTGCTCGGAAGCGCGCTTCAGTTCTTCATGTCGGACAAGTACCGCAAGGACGAGTTGTACCTGCTGTTCGTCCCGATCACGACCGGGCCGTGCCGAACCGGGCAGTACTACGTCTTCTTCGAGAACCTCTTCCGCGATCTCAGGCTCGAGAACGTCGTCGTTTTTACGCTAAGCGCGGACAATTCGTACAACGAGCTCGGTCCGAACTTCTCGCGCGACATGTGGCTTGGACTTGTCGCGGCGGACTACCTGAAAGACGTGCAGTCGGCGCTCCGCGCGTGCGCGGCCGTTCCTGAAACCGCGGTCGCGCGATTCAACGAACTCTGGACCGAGGTGATCGCGGACGTCGACTCCGGCATCGATCGTCTGCTCCCCGGCCTCCGGAAGATCGGCCGCGAGGTCGCGAAGATTCCGCTCGCCAAACCGCTTCACGACTGCCCGAAAGTCCTCGTCGTCGGTGAGATCTACGTACGGCGTGACGATTTCGCGGTCGACGAGCTCGTCGAGCTGATGGCGTCGCGAAACATCGTCGCAAAGGTCTCGGGCGTGTGCGAGTGGATCCACTACCTCGACTTTGTCCGCGAGTACGATCTCAAGAAACGGATCAAACTCCTGCCGCGGTGGAAACGAGTGCTCTCGGAGCCGCACAAGAAGCTCATCCGGCTCAGGCTCGAGATGGCGTGGAAGCACATGGTCG
>PXBQ01000261.1 GCA_003566875.1 Spirochaetaceae bacterium
ATACCTGCTCGTGCGGATCTCAGCAACGTTTTCTCCGGTGATCGACGCCGCGCCGTTCTTCATGATCCTCGGCTTCATCACCTCGGTCATCGGATTCCTGCTCGCGATCGCTCAGAAGGACATCAAGCTCATCCTCGCGTACCACACCGTGAGCCAGGTCGGGCTGATCGTGATGGGGCTACACCTCGGCTCGGACGTCGCGTTCTGGGGCGCGATGTACCATATTATCAACCACGCGTTGTTCAAAGGGCTGTTATTCCTCACGGCCGGGATCATCATCGAGCAGTACGGCACGCGCTCGTACGCCGAGATACGCGGCGTTCTGCGCCACATGCCCGCGATCGGAATCGGTACTCTCGCCGGTGTGCTCGGAATAACCGGCGCGCCGTTCTTCAACGGCAGCATCTCGAAGTACTTCATCCAGCAGGGGCTGCAAGGAGACCTCGGCGGACTCGGGATGCTCCTGATCAACTTCGGGACGACGCTGAGTTTTGTGAAGTACTCGTTGATCCTGTTTGGGAAGCCGAACGCGCCGAAGCCGCTCACGAGAGACCCGTGGGTCGCGATCATCTCGCTTCTGTTCGGCCTCGCGTGTCTCGCGGGGGGAGTACTCGGGGGGCCGACCGTCGCGCTCGTGTACGGGCCGCAGTACTCGGCGGCCGGCGCTCTCGGAGCACAGAAGGCGCTCACGTTCCTCCTGACGCTCGCGGTCGCCGTTGCGACGTACTTCTTCGTCGTGAAGCGGATCGGAGGGTTTCTCACGATGATCCGGAACTTCAAGTTCAGCTTCAATCAGATAACCGTCTTCATGACGCTGTTCTTCGTAGGGCTACTCGGTTACACGTGGTGGTTCGTGTAATCAACCACGCGGCGTCCCGCAATCTTGACACCCGCGGCGCGGGTGCATATCCTGTTCCGATGCTGAAAGAAACGCTCACGATCGATCTGGTGACGACCGATCTCTCGGGTCGCGACAAAAACTCGGTGATCAACGCGCTTCTCGATCTCGCGTGCAACTCGGGAAAGATAAAGGACCGCGACCTCGCGCTCAAAGACCTGCTCGAACACGAGACCAAGATGTCGACCGGAATGCAGAACGGGATCGCCATACCCCACGCGAAATCCGACGCGGTTGATGAGCTCGTCGCGTGTGTCGGCGTCACAAAACGAAAAGTCGAGTTCGAGAACCTGGACCGTAAGCCGTCTCAGATCTTCATCATGACGCTCTCACCAAAGGAAGGCCAAGGGCCGCACGTGCAGTTCCTCGCCGAGATCGGCCGGCTTCTCGTCGACGCTTCGATCCGGAAGCGCATCATCAAGGCCAAAACCGACCAGGACCTGCTCGACATTCTCATGGCGTGAATCGGCACCGAGCCGAATGGTCGGCTACGGTACCTTCGCGCACTCTCTACCAGGCGTACGCCTTCGGCGCCTCGCCTCCGGGGCCGGGCCAGATCTCGTCGAGTTTCGCCATCGTCTCGTCGTCGAGGGTAAGCTCGGCCGCACGGACCGCATCCTCGAGCTGATCCATCGTGCGCGGTCCGATGATCGGCGCGGTCACGACCGGATTATGCAGCAACCACGCGAGCGCGACGACTCCCGGCGCTTCTCCGATCTTCTTACAGAGCGCTTCGTACTTCTCGAGTTTCTCCCGATTCTCGGCGACGCGTTTCTGGAAACCTTCACCGCTCCGGCGTCCGGTCGATTGCGCCTCGAGCGCTCCGCCGAGCAGTCCACCCGCGAGCGGGCTCCACGGGATAATCCCGAGACCGTAGTGACGCGACGCGGGGACCACTTCGAGTTCGACGGTGCGATTCGCGAGGTTGTACACGCTCTGCTCGCTCACGAGCCCCATCATGCCGCGGCGTGACGCCTCCTGGCACGCGGTCGCGATGTCCCAGCCGGCGAAGTTGCTCGAGCCGACGTACACGATCTTCCCCTGATCGGAGAGCGCCGAGAACGCCTGCCACGCTTCGTCCCACGGGCAGTCGCGGTCGACGTGGTGCATCTGGTACAGGTCGATCGTCTCGGTCTGAAGCCTTCGCAGACTGCCTTCGCAGTGCCGTTTGATCTTCATCGCCGAGAGGTTCCGCGTGTTGTGGTTCGGCTCGGGGCGTTCCCCTTCCTCGTCGGCCGGGTTGTACACCTTCGTCGCGAGCACCACGGCGTCGCGCCGGCCGCCGCCCTGCGCAAACCATCGTCCGACGATCTTCTCGGTCGCCCCGCGGCCAACCTCGCCTCCGTACACGTCGGCGGTGTCGAAGAAGTTGATCCCGAGCTCGAGAGCACGGTCCATGATCGCGAACGAGTCTTTCTCACTCGTCCTGGGTCCGAAGTTCATGGTGCCGAGACAGATGTTACTGACGACGACTCCATGCTTCCCTAAACGTTTGTATTGAATTGCCATGCGGTAAGTTTATGCATATTTCTGCATATTGTAAAGGGCGAATGTAAGGATTGCTGCGACGGCTTTCACCTTGACAGATTGGAGTCGTGCACTTACCGTACGGAACCATGAAAGTACTCATCACAGGTGGAACGGGCGATGTCGGCCGCGCGACGGTTGAGCGGCTCGCCAAGAACGGCTACGACGTCGTCGTGATCGGACGGCGCGCGGGGATCGAGATCCCCGGCGCCGCGTACGTACAGTGCGACGTCGCGGATTACGAAGATCTGGTGCGGGTCAGCAAAGACTGCGACGCA
>PXBQ01000073.1 GCA_003566875.1 Spirochaetaceae bacterium
AAAAAGGTCGGATACGGTGCGTTCTCGGCGAGCCTCTTGACGAGCAGAGCGAGCTCGAGCGCGTGATAGTCACCCCACATGCACGACTCACCGCACGGGACCGAACGCCCCGCGGGTACGTTGTCCCAGCCGTTCGGACGGTGGTACACCGAGTGGAGCAGGATCCCTTCGTGGTTCGGCTCGGTCGAGACGTACGGGTCGGAGAAGACCGTTCGTGCGGTCGTGAGTCCCGCGCCGAGATAGCGAGCACCGGCCGCGGCGTCGCCGTGCGCGATCATGTACCGTCCGAGCCGGATCAGCCCCTGCGCGCAGATCGCGGCGGCGGAACTGTCGACGGGTTCGTGTTGGTTGAACGGGTCGGCGGGTTTGTCGAGGTAGCGCTCGATCTTCTCGATGTTCGGCGCGCCGGTGTCCCAGTACGGAACGCCGTCGACCGGAGTGTTCGCGATGTAGAAATCGGCCGCGGCGCGCGCGGTCTCGAGGAAACGCGTCTCCATGTCGCGTCGGTTCGCGATCCCCGGAATGCCCGCAAAGACGTCGGGCGGCACGTCGTCCTCGCTCAGAGTCTCGAGGAACTCGAGCTGCTCGGGGTAGCCCGCGAGCACCCACGACAGTCCACGCGTCCACGTCGAGAACGGCGAGTACCCTTGTTGCGTCGACGGGCATCTGTACGCGCCGCTCGTGACGTTGAAGATCGACTCGTGCACAACGCGGCCGCGTACGTCGTACGAGTCGCGTCCGTTACCGAAGTACACGTTGTACCGCGCGGTCGCCTCGGCGTGCTGCACGAGGCGCTTCATCAACGAGATCCGTGCGTCCTGTTCGCCCATCAAGACGTGACCGAGTTTATGGCCGACGGCCAGAGACCGGAGCGACCGAACGGTGTCGGAGAACAGCGAGTGTGGCCCGTTGAACGAGTGAATGAACCCGAGACCGTCGGGGAGCGCGGTCCATCGGGCGGCCTGCACCGCTCCGGATACCTTCAGCGCGAGCTCGTAGAACCGCCGCTCCCAGAGGTTCTCGTCGATACGCCCCTCGCTCATGAGGCGCAGCAGATTCCCGTACGTACTGACGTTGTTGAAGCCGTGATCGTGCACGCCGATATGACTCACGTGCGTCGCCATGCGCGCGACGGTGCCGTCACGCCCGATTTCCAGGAAATCCCGGTCGCCGGTGGCGTCGAAGATGCAGATCGCGTTCCCGAACTGGAACCCTTCGGTCCACTCGGTCCAGCCGCGCGAGGTGTATCGCCCGTCGATCGTGAAGACCGGCGCGCCTTCGTTTGGCCGTTTGCGCCCCGAAAGCAATCGCGTCGCGCGTTGCGCGTGTTCGAACACGTACGCGACGTTCGCCGCGAGGTCTTCGGGTTTGAGCTTATCGTCGATCTTTATCATCGTAATCCTCCAGTGTTCATAGACGGTCGATGCGTCAGCCTAAAGCCGTGAAATATGAAAGCCGCCGTCGGTGTACAGGACGGCGCCGGTCGAGTACGAGAAATCCCCCGAGCAGAGCGATCGAACGATCCGCCCGACGTCCTCCGGGCTTCCCCACCGCCGTTGCGGCACGAGGCCGTCGGCGATGAGCCGGTCGTACTTCTCCTTGACGCCGGACGTCATGTCGGTCTCCATGATCCCCGGCCGAACTTCGTATACCTGAATCCCCTCTTCAGCGAGACGCGTGGCCCAGAGTTTGGAGCTCATCGCGAGCCCGGCCTTCGCGACGCAGTACTCGCCTCGCGCGATCGACGCGGTTTCGGCGGAGATCGACGTGATAAACACGATTTTCCGCCCCCCGACAATCGGCGAGGCGTTCGGCGAGGCGATCGGGTCTTTCAGCCAGCGAGAGACGACTTCCTGCGTCAGGAAGTACGGGCCGATCAGGTTCGTGTCGATCAGCTCCCTGAACGACTCTTCGGTCGCCTCGGTGATGTCGGCGCGCACGCGCGGCGCGATCCCGGCGTTGTTCACAAGCGCGTCGACGCGGCCGAACCGCTCGATCACCGCGTCGACGAGCCGCGTCCGGTCGACCGCGAGCGAGATATCGCCTTGAAACGCGATGAACTCCTGCGCGCGCGATTCCCCCCGCTCGGCGGCGCGAAGACGGCACTGCTCGGCGGTCTCATCGGCGGCCTCCGCGTTTCCGCGGTAGTTGATCGCGACCGAGAACCCCGACGCGGCGAGTTCAATCGCTATGCCTCGTCCGAGTCCCCGGCTCGCGCCGGTAACCAATACAACAGGAACGTCACGTGACACGCCAAACCTCCCGTATTACTGCGCCGTTTATTGCATGCAACAACATGCATCCGATTCTACCCCGGCGTGCCGATGTTGTCAACTTTTTTCGCGAATTATCCGCGCTTGCTTCCGACGGTTTCGCCGACGATCAACCGGCCCGGCACCGTATCGGCGAGTCGGACCTGCGACCGCTCGATAATCCGCTCACGAAGCCACGTCGCGGCGCGTTGCCCGAGTTCGCCGACCGCGAGATCAATCGTCGTGATCTTCTTGTCGAGCAGCCCGGCAACCGGCGAGTTGTCGAAACCCGTCAGCCCGAAATCCTCGGGAATTCTCACGCCGCGATGAAGGGCCGCTTGGTACAGCGAAACCGCGAGAATATCGTTGAAGCACACGACGATGTTTCGCTCATCGGCTGTTACCGCTTCGAGCACGCCCGGAACCTCGCGCAGATCGTGGATCCGGTA
>PXBQ01000039.1 GCA_003566875.1 Spirochaetaceae bacterium
CACGAGCGCGTCCTGACCGGCATCCTCGAGAGTCTGACTGTCGACCACGGAGGGTTCGTGTTTCTCGTCGATCCCGAAGGTGGGATCGTCCTGCCCCGATCGGTTCTCCGGGAGGAAGTCGAAGATTTCGTCTCGGCGAGATTCGCCGCAGTCGACAGCACGCAGGATTTCGGAATCAGGGTCGGCGGCGAATCGTACCGAGTCTTGTTCGCCGAACCCCGCCGTACCGGTCTGATTGTCGGAGTGTTCCTGCCCGAACGGCGCTTCACAGAACCGATCCGCGCGCTTCGGCTCTGGATGATCGTGACCGCAGCGGTTGCGCTGCTCCTGGGTAGTTGTTTCACGGTGTACGAACGCAGGAACATCCTGCAGCCGATCCGCGAGTTGATCGGCGCGATGGACCGTGTGCAAGGCGGGAGTTTCGCACACTCGGTTCCGACGAACCGAAACGACGAGATCGGCGTCCTCGGCGTTCAATTCAACGCGATGGTCGCGCGCATCGCGGCGCTTGTCGACGAGGTCAACGTCGAACACTTGAAACACCAGCAGGCGCAATTGCGCCTGCTGCAGTCTCAGATCAACCCACATTTCCTGTACAACTGCCTGAACGTGATCTACCGATTGTCGGTCGCGGGTGACCAGAATGCAGCGTCGAGTTTGGCGCTTCATCTCGGAAAGTACTACCGCACCGTGACACGGACCGACAACGAGTTGATCACGATCGCGGCAGAGGTCGATAACGCGGCGACGTACATGGAGATCCACCGAATTCGACACCCAAACCGGCTATCGTACACCACCGAAGCAACGCCCGACGCGCGCTCGGTCACGATCCCTCGGTTGATCATACAGCCGATCGTCGAAAACGCGATAATTCACGGCCTCGATAACCTGAATCTCCGTGGGTCGGTCGACGTCAGCGCACGAAGGGAGCGAAGCAGAGTGATCATCGAGATTGCGGATTCCGGTCGTGGGTTGGACCCCGATAGAATCGACGCGTTGAACGCGGCGATCCGTGACCCGTCCGCGGATCGAGCCGCGGTTGGTCTGCCGAACTGTTACTGGCGTCTCCGGCTGAGGTATCACGACGCCGCCGACCTGAGGCTGATTCCACGGCAAGGAGCGGGTCTCGTTGTTCGAATCACCGTTCCGGCCGACCAAGAGGTCCGAGATGCATAATCTTCTCGTTGTTGACGATGAGTTGATCATCGCTCGTGGCATCGCCGACGACATCGATTGGACCAAAGCTGGAGTCCGGGAGGTCTTTGTCGCCGAAGACGGGCGCGAGGCATGCGCCGTAATGGAAGGCCACAGGATCGATATCGTGTTGACCGATATACGGATGCCGAACGTGGACGGCACGGAGCTCGCGCGCGAGATCAAAAAACGGTGGCCGTTCGCAAAGGTCGTTTTCATCTCCGGGTACGACGACTTTGAGTACGCACAACAGGCAATAGACTCGGCGGTTTTTCGATACTTGATGAAGCCGGTAGGCGACGATGAACTCCTCGAGTGCGTCCGTGCGGCCGGTGCGGCGATCGACGACGAGATTGCGAACACCGCACGGTTGAGTGAACTCGAGAATCGGGTATCGGAGTTTCTTCCGCACGTTCGCAGCAGATTTCTCCAGCTATGGATCGAAGGGAAACGAGAGGACGCGCTCAATCGCCCGTCCGTGCTCGAGCAGTACGAGATGCGCGAACTTCCGTCGAGTACGGCGTTCATCGCGATCGTGACGCGCGACTCGTGGGTGCTCGAGGGCTCGCGGCGCGAGACCGCGTACGAGATGACGGTCGGCGAGATGTGCCGAAAGACCCTTTTTCGTGGTGAGCCCGCGCCGGCGTTCTGGAACGAGGCCGATGACCTCGTCTTTGTCGCGTACTCCCCGGACTCGGCGACGGTCCTCGATATCCGCGAGTACGTAATCCGCATGGCGGAAGCGTTTCAACGCGCCGCGCGTCGTTCGCTCGCCGCGATCGTGACCGTCGTCGTCGGTCCTGTCGTTCCCGCCGAGTCCATTCCCGCTTCGTACCGGACGATCTACGATCACTTCCGCGAGAACAACCTCGCCTCGAGCGGTTCCGTCGTCGACATCGACCGTCTGCATCCGTCGGCGCCGTCGTACGCGATCGATACGCTCGCACGTCCGGTCGGAATCGGTCAACTCGTCGACACGTTGCAGGAGGATGCCG
This sequence comes from Spirochaetaceae bacterium, assembly GCA_003566875.1. Classification (GTDB taxonomy): domain Bacteria; phylum Spirochaetota; class Spirochaetia; order DSM-27196; family PXBQ01; genus PXBQ01. The sequence goes on from PXBQ01000039.1 coordinate 2,193, forward strand.
CAATCGCCTTCATCGACGAGACATTCCGTGAGGTAGAGCGAATCGGCAACGTCTCGAACGATACGCTGCTCGTGATCTACTGCCGAGTCGTTGACGCTCTGATCCACGCGTCCATCACGCGAGGGATTCCCGTCGGAGAATGGATCGACGATCCACACCGCCGGCGGTACGGCTTTGAACGCTTCAGGTCCGCAGACGAGTTACGGAACTGGAGTGTGCGGAACATCCGATTGTTCAACCGACGAGCGCGGTCATGCGACGAACGAAACACGAGCCGAATCGTGCAACGCACAAAACGTATTGTCCTTGAGAACTTAACCGATGACATCACAGTGCCGGCAATTGCACGGCGGCTCGAATTGAATCCGAACTACCTGTCGACGGTGTTTTCGCGGTCTGAAGGCGCGACGATCTCCGACTTCATTATCGCCGCCCGCGTCGAAGCCGCGTGCCGACTTCTCCGGTCGCCGGGAATCAAGGTGTACGAGGTTGCGGAAAAAGTCGG
>PXBQ01000567.1 GCA_003566875.1 Spirochaetaceae bacterium
CGGACCGCGTTGTCGACGCTGCGGCCCGACACGGCTGCGCGTCGGTCGCGTTTACGTACAACGATCCGGTTGTGTTCCTGGAGTACGCGATCGATACCGCCGCGGTCTGCCGCGAACGCGGGATCGCGCCGGTCGCGGTGACCGCGGGCTTCATCCACGGCGGCGCGCGGAAGGACTTTTTCACCGCGATGGACGCGGCGAACGTCGATCTCAAGGCGTTCACCGACGAGTTCTACCGCGCGTACTGCAACGCGCGGCTCGCGCCCGTGCTCGAGACGCTACGGTACGTCCGGCACGAGACGTCGTGTCTGCTCGAGATCACGACGCTTCTGATCCCGGGGCTCAACGACGGCACCGACGAACTCACCGAGATGGCGGCGTGGGTGCACCGCGAACTCGGTGCCGACACACCGTGGCACTTTAGCGCGTTCCACCCGACGGGTGAACTCATGCACGTGCCGCGGACACCGGTGGATACCCTGCTCAACGCGCGTGAGATCGCGCGTGCCGCGGGTATGCGGTACGTGTATATCGGAAACGCGCGCCTCGACGACGGCGGCACGACGTTCTGCCCGTCGTGCGCTCACGCGGTCGTCACTCGCGATTCACACGTCGCGGGCGAGCTTCGCCTCGATGCGACCGGACGCTGCACGAGATGCGGAACGTCGGTCCCCGGCGTTTGGGTACGGCCGCAGGAAGCGTAACAGGGAGACGGTACATGGAAGAAACAAACGCTCTTGAGAAAATCGCCGATCAACACCGGGCCGAGATCCTCGGATTAGCGGCATCCGTGATACGCGGTGCGGTCCGTGGCTGCACCGACGAGCTCGATCTCGAACGGTTCGCCTTCGACGAGGCTTGGGCCTGCATGCACCTCGACGGGGCATTTGTCTCGCTGTACGCCGGCGACGTCTTGCGATCGTGCCGCGGTTCACTCGAGTCTGGGGTTCCTCTCAATAAATGTCTGGTCCGCGCGGCCGAAAGCGCGTGCGAAGATTATCGATTCGCCCCGCTCGACCTCGCGGAACTCGACGGCCTCACGATCTGCGTGTCGCTCTTGTACGATCGAGTCGTCGTCGAGAACGAGCCGATGCAACGAGCCGAGGCGGTTATAGTCGGGCAACACGGCATAATTCTTGCATCCGGAACACGCAGCGGCCTGTTGCTTCCGGTCGTCGGGCGCCGTTACGGCTGGAGCGCCGAGGAGTTCCTCGACGCGACGTGCAAAAAAGCCGACCTCGCACGCGGCGCGTGGCGATACGACGACGTCGTGATGGAGACGTTCAAGGCCGTGGAACTCGAGGGCAGGTTCGCGGAGGTACCGTGATTGTTGACCGGCGTCGGGTCCGGGCGTAGAATCGGCGGTGACAAACCCGAAGGAGACACCCGTGATAATCGACACCCTCGCCAAGGCCGAACAGTACGCGCAGCCGAACACCGAGTTTCGCCGCGCGCTTGAGTTCCTCGCCCGTCCCGACCTCGCCGCTCTTTCCGACGGTCAACACCCGATCGGTTCTTCCGGAACGTACGTCAAGATACAGCGATACCACACCGAGCCGCGCGAGGCGCGTCGTGCCGAGACACACGACGCTTTCGTCGACATTCAGGTTCTGCTCGAGGGAACCGAGATAATCGAGTGGGCTCCGCGTGAGACCCTGACCGTGACGCAGCCGTACAATCCCGATACCGATCTTTGATTCACACGAAGGAGAAGGATGTCAAACATGAGCACCACTCTCGCCAATGGCGTCAACTTGCCTGATGTCTGGCCGCCTCGCGATCAATCGCCGGCCACCTCTCAGCCGATGCGGGTACCGTATCTGGAACAGCCGCCGGCAGTCATCCCGATCGATGGCGGGCGTCAGCTTCTCGTCGACGACTTCCTGATCGAAGATTCGATGATGCCGCGGGCATTTCACCGCCCGGTCAAGCACCCCGGAAACCCGATATTCTTCCCGGAAACCCCCGATGAACGCAACCCGGACATGCCCCCTACGGCGATCCCCAAATGCGGCGGGGTGTGGTTCGACGCTCAGGACCGTCTGTTCAAAATGTGGTACATGACCAGTTATCTCGGCGCGATGGCCTACGCGACCAGCCCCGACGGTATTCACTGGGAGCGCCCCGAACTCGACGTGGTTCCCGGCACGAACCTTATCCTGCCGCGGGACATCCACCCCGATTCGGGCACGGTCTGGCTCGACCACGATGCGAGCGAGCCCGCGGAGCGCTTCAAGTTCTTGATGCGCGAACCGAATACCGAGCAGACAGGCGGGCATTTCGGGGGCCTCATGCTGACGTCTCCCGACGGCGTCCATTGGACCCGACGAGCGACCACCGGTCCGATGGGCGATCGCAGTACGATGTTCTACAATCCGTTCCGGAAGGTCTGGGTGCAAAGCATCCGCGGCGGGGAACACGGCCGTGGGCGTTGCCGCCGCTACCATGAGAATCCGGAGTTCCTCGCTTCCGGCAAGTGGCAGAAGGGTGACCCTGTTTACTGGACCGCCGCGGACTGCATGGATCTGTGCGGTGATGCCCGTGCTGAGCTTTACAATCTCGACGCTGTCGCCTACGAAAGTCTTTTGGTCGGTTTTTACCAGATCCTCAAGGGCCCGCCCAATCACATAGGCGAACGGGGCGGCCAACCCAAGCTGACCGAGCTGGTGCTCGCCACCAGCCGCGATGGCTTCC
>PXBQ01000247.1 GCA_003566875.1 Spirochaetaceae bacterium
CCGATAAGACCTGCGGGAGCCGGCGTCCGACGTCATCGCCGAGGGGCGCGAGACCGAGCCTGATTCCCGCGGCAAGAAAGGTCATTCCGACAAGAGCGAAAACAATCCCCAGGATCACTTCGTCGAAATACCGGGGACGATCGCGCAGAAAGACCACCAACACGATCCCCAGTAATGCGGTTAACGGGATAACCGCGCGAAGAGAAGATCCCACCTCCTCGAGCAGAACCCGGGCCGGAGAAGCCGATACGTCGGCGTCGACGATATCGTCTCGGTCGAGGGCGCCGACCGCCTCTTCGCCGGATTCGCGCCTGGCTTCATCGCCGGTGAAAAATGAGCCGCGGCCCTCTTCCCCGGCGTGTTGCATCGCGTATCGCCTCAGAGCCGCATCGTCGGGAAACAACTTCAGCGCGGACGCCCGGAACTGCTCGGAAAAGAACTCGCGTTCTCCGACGGGGGCAGGAACTCTCGGCTCGACAATCACTCCTAAGGCCATCACACCGAGCACGGGTAGCGCGGAAGCTAACATCACGATACCAAACCCGTTTGCCGCGCCTTCGGTCTTTCCGGCGGCGCGTGACACGCCGATTCCGAGTGCCAACACCAGGGGCACGGTCACGGCACCGGTCGTGACCGCACCGGTGTCCCACGCAAGCCCGATGATCGTCGAGAGGTTTGCCGACCGCGTGAGAAACACAGTCGCGGCGAGGAGAATAGGTACGATGACGAGAATGAGCGGTTTCAGCGAAAACCCGAAGTAAAATCGAAGCAGTCCGACCGCGACTGCGACGCCGACACCGATGCCGACCGAGAGAATCAGGACGCCGGGTATCCGCTCGAGTAGATAGAACAGGAGCGGTGCCTCCCACGCGGTCACGCCACCGCCGGCTACCCGGAGGGCCGCGATCGCGGGTTCGGCAAGCGTCGATCCGACCCCGACGAGCACGCCGAAAAGAACGATCGCGACGAGACCTCCGCGCGTCGCGAGCCGTATTCCGACACGCTGCCCCAGCGGCATCAGCCCGAGAAGGAGCCCTTCGAGGAAAAAAGCGAGGCCGAACACGACCATCGCGATTCCGAGCGCAACGCGAATGGCATCGGTAGGAGCGGCTCCGAACACGAGAAATTGGAAAACAACCAGGTAGACGACGACGAACGCCACCGCCTTGAGCTGTTCGCGAATGCGCGTGGAGGCGTACCCACCGACCATGCGCGCGGCGTTCGTGAAAGATATACGGACGCGGGAACTGGGCACCATGTCCGGGACTATACTGCATATACGGTGTTTTCGGGTAGGTCGGCCGACCGCAGATCCGGCAGTCGGTGCCACAAGGGCACCGTGACTCGTACGAGTCGTCGTTTTTCTGTACTATACCCTCATGTCGTTTATTCGAGGGAAAGTTGCGATCGCGGCGTTTCTCATAATCACGCTGCTGGCGGGAGGAGTCCTCGGGTACGTTCTGATAGAGGGATGGACCGTCGGCGAGGCCTTATACATGACGGTGATCACCCTCACGACGGTCGGATTCTCGGAAGTACATCCGATGTCCGACATGGGTCGTACGTTCACGGTGGTCTTTCTGGTGCTGGCTCTCGGTACCGTCGGGTACTCGGCAACTACGTTAATCGGCGTATTGTTCGAAGGAAAGATCTTGGACGCGATGAAGGAAAAACGCATGAAAGCACGAATACGGAAATTGTCGAACCATTTTTTGATCTGCGGATACGGTGACGTCGGGCACGAAGTCGTCGAGGAACTCAGACGATCCGGAGAAAAATTTGTCGTGATCGACCAAAATGAAGACCTTTTTGGTGCCGACGACGATCCTGATATACTGTACGTTACCGGCGACGCGTTCGAGGAGTCTGTTCTGTCGGAGGCCGGGATCGAACGCGCACGGGGCCTCGTAACCGCGCTTCACGACGACACGGCGAACGTGTTCGTCGTACTCACCGCACGGCAGATGAACCCGGACTTGATCATCGTCACAAAAGCGACCGACGACGCGACCGCTCGTAAACTCCAAAAAGCGGGCGCTGATCGCGTTATCTCACCGGTTCAGATCGCGGGCCGTCGCATGGCATCGAGCATCATCCGTCCGGAAATCGTCGAGTTCCTGGACATCGTCGTCGGCCAGGGCCGTGAGTCGCTCCGGCTCGAGCAGTTTCCGATCGGGCCGCGCTCGCCGGTAGTCGGCAAAACGCTTCGGGAAACGAAGATCGGCGAGAACACCGGAGCGATCGTTCTCTCGATCGTCGGCGCAGACCGCAAGGCGCGCCTCAATACATCGGGTCGAATGACGCTCTCCGCCGTGCAGTTGAGCGAAGGTGATACGATCATCGCGTTGGGCAACGACGAGCAGCTGTCGGACCTGACCGCGTTTATCGGCGGCCCGAACCGGCAGGTTGGGCGGCACCGGCGCGCGGCGCCCAACGGCGACCGCGCGTGACTACCCGGTAATCGCCTCGGGCTCAGGCTCGACCTTTTTGGGCTTCCATCGGCGTTCTATCACCGCGAGGATCGCGAGCAGCGCGAGCAGGACCGGGATGACGTAGAGGCTCGCGTTCAGCCCCGCGCGGTCACCGATGATGCCCATGATCCACGAAACCGCGCCGAAACCCGGAATACCGCCGCACGACAGGAGGATGAACACGACCGTCGAGTCGAGAGGCATCCGGTCGACCGAGTACGAC
>PXBQ01000564.1 GCA_003566875.1 Spirochaetaceae bacterium
AAGTGATCTCGTTCGAGGGGTACGGACGCGTCGTTCGAGGCACCGCGTGGAACACGCGCGTTGCCGACGTGCGCGCGTCCGCGCGTGGACGGTTCCCACCCGGCGTCGCGAGTTACAGCATCGGTGTCCGGCTTGCGCGCAGCCTTCCGGAAGACGAGTAAGCCGCGGCGCGGGGCCTAAGGCTCGCTATCCTCGAGTACGCCGTACTCGCGTTCAAGGCGTTCGTAGTAATCGATGATGCTGCGAACGTACTGCCTCTTCTCGGGATACGGTTTGTACGAGAACGAGCGTTTGAAGCCGTACACGATTATGTGCTTCAGAATCTTGGGCGTGATCGGGAAGTTCTCGATCGCAAGCAGAATTTCACGCGTCACCGTCGTGTGCGAGACAAGGCGATTGTCGGTACAGAGCGTGATCGAGAGTTTGTTTTCGAGCATTCGCCCGAGCGAGTGCTTCGAGATATCGGTGATATCGGGCGCGGTCTGAAGATTGCTCGTGAGACACACCTCGATCGTCGTTCGGCGGTCGGCGATGAAGTTGGCCAGACCGCGAACGTACTCGGCGCGGTCGGCTATCTCGGGGGAGTTGATCATCTCGGTGTCGAAAAGCCGCAAACCGTGCCCGATGCGGTCGGCGTGTAATTTCGTGATCGCCTGAAAGATCGACTCCGGACCGTACGCCTCACCGGCGTGCACGGTTTTCTTGAGGAAATTCTCGTGGACGAAGTCAAACGCTTCCTCGTGGGCGCCCGCAGGGTAGCCGTGTTCGCTTCCTGCGAGATCGAACGCGACGATCTGGATGTCCGAACTCCGGCACAACGCGACCGTCGCGCGCGCGAGTTCGATCGCCGCGGCGCGGATGATCTCGTTTTGTGGCGAGTACGCGTGTACGTCGCAGAACGTTCGGTAGTACGCCGAGAAGTCTCGTGTGAAAAAACGCATCGCGGTGACGATGATTCCGTAATCGAACTCAGGTTGACCGGGGCCGCGGGCGGTGTTGATCTCGCCGCGCGCGCGTCGGAGCCCCCGGTCGACCGCGGCCATCACATCCTCAAAGCGCATCGAACTGCCGTCGCGGGGGTGGGTGCCGGCGCGGGTATCGCCGCGCATATGCAGTTGTGGTGCAAACCGCACCTCGAGGTGCCGGACGCCTTCGGCGGAGGAGTCGAGAGCGAGCTCGTACGCCACGCGTTCAAGAGCCTCCGGTGTCTGAAGAACCCTGACCGTCCACGCGAACCCCGAGAGGTACTCGTCGAGATTCGCGTAACTCGACTTGAACACGAGGTCGCAGAGACCCTGCTCGGTGAACGAAGGCAGGTTAACGCCGCTTTCGCGGGCTAACTCGATCAGCGTCGAAAGCCTGAGGCTTCCGTCGAGATGGACATGCAGGTCCGTTTTTGGTATTCGATCGATGAACTCGCGCGGAAAAACCGACATCGTGACCTCCCGTGAATGGATACTATCATACCGGGCGTCGGTGTCGACCGGCAAGCGTGATTTCTTCGACGGCTCGTTTGAACTTCCGGCCACGGTCAAACTCGTTCGCAAACATTCCGAACGACGTGCATCCCGGCGAGAAAAGAACGATTGAGTTCACGGGAGCGTGTGTCACCGCGTCGGAAACGCATTTTTCAAGTGATCGGTATGGTCCGTGAATCGCATCCGCGGGAGTCCGATCGGCGAAAAACTCGCGAATTCGATGCGTTGCGGTTCCGTTGAGCAGGTACACGGCGCTCACGCGCGAGGCGATCTCGGTGAACGCGTCGTACGCGAGGTTTTTGTCGGTTCCGCCGGTGATCAATATTACCGGCCGGTCGAAGCTCATGACCGCGGCGAGCGTCGCCTCGGGGATCGTCGCCGCGCTGTCGTTGTACACCGCGATACCGTCGAGATCCGCGCAAAACTCCATGCGGTGCTCGATTCCCGGGAACTCCGCGAGCGCGTGAGCGGCTTTCTCGCGTGGCATCCCGACCGCGCGTACGGCGAGCGCGGCGGCGAGAAGGTTCTCGGCGTTGTGCTCACCCGGCAGCCTACGCTCGGCCGGCAGGATCGTCTCGACCGTGCCGCCGCGCCGGAGCACACCGGTCCCGTCGGGCGCGAGGAAGGCCCCGTCGCCGTCGGGTTCCGGGCCGAACACGCTCACCCGTGCGCGGGTTTCGCGCGCAAACTGCTCGCCGTACGAGTCGTTGCGGACGATCGTCTCGTGCTCGGCGCGCTGAGACGCGTATATGACGCGTTTATCCGCGACGTACGCCTCCATAGAGCCGTAGTAATCGAGATGATCGACGTGGATATTCGTTATCAACGCGATGTGCGGTGCGTAAACGACGCCGCTCGAACGCGCGGCGACGTACGCGAGATCGCCGAGCTGGAACGACGAGAGCTCGAGCACGACGAGCGAGTTTTCGTCCGTCTCGTCGATGAACGAGAGCGGCGAAACCGTGATGTTGCCGCCGAGAAAGACGTTGTCGGTATGCTGCTTGAGAGCGTGATGGATCGCCGATGCGGTTGTCGACTTTCCTTTGGTGCCCGTGACGGCGACGACCGTTCCGCGAAACTTATCGAGAAAGACCGAGATATCGGTGACGATCCACGCGGCCGCCGCGAGGTACGGTGAGTTTCGTCTCACGGCAGGGTTCTTGACGACGATGTCGGCGGACTCAAAGTCGCTCGGATCGTGACGGCCC
>PXBQ01000097.1 GCA_003566875.1 Spirochaetaceae bacterium
AAACCCCACCGTATGTTGTACCAACGCCGTCAGGGGCCACCCATGGGATGCACCAAGAGCCAACGGACGCAGGCCCGCGTCGGCGGCACGTTGAAACAACTTTTCCAGTTCCTCCCGGGTTTGTGGGCTGAAAATATGCTCACCCAGCGCGGACTCAAGCGTTGGGCGGTGGTAGTAGAGCCCCCACAATTCGCCGCTCCACGGAATCGGCGCTGCGTGAAATGCAGTGTCTTCAAAACCGGCAGGGTTAACGATCGTGACTATGTCTGCGGCGGAGTATGTGCGGTCTGATTGCAGATCGCTTCTGAGTTCCCGGTACGGAACAGCGGTGTGCTCGATCGCCCAAAGCGGATAACGCTCGTTGAAGAACTCAATTTCCCGATTGATAACGGCGTGTTGGAATTGATCTGAGAAAAGAGTGACCAACTTCAGAGAATCTGGGTCATGTTCCGCTTCTGGCTTGGCTGGGAAAAAGCCGCGAGGTAGGAAGATGAAAAAAAAGATCAGCATCAACACGGCGATACCAATAGCGGTAATCAGATACTTTTTTTGCAAAAAAGGCCGAACGTTCATCTTGGACAGTATAGAACGAAACGTAGACAGAGTGCATCCCGGAATCTTGCATTAATGTTTTAATTGTGTTCCTTATCGGTTTGAGCAACTACTCCCCCGCCAGATCCATCAGCCGCGTCGCCTACTCCGTGCTGCTAACCCCTCCGGGTTCCCGGTGGACGCCATTCCGCCAGACCGGCGATAAAAGGCGACGTCTCGGCGGTGACGATGCCCACGGGTACAAACGAAACGATTATCGCGGTGGCGCTCGAAGTACGGCCAGAGTCGTGACCTGCGTCGCTTTCTGTGTGTCGACAGATGCGTCGAGGAACAAAACGGCAGTAGTGGTGCTCTCCGGCCAATCAGTGCGTACCGCATAGCCGTCCGTCTTCGTCTCAAAGGAACGCCCCGTACCCGCGGGGAAATCGTCGTGTGGATCCGTGTTCTCGATCATCACTACCGCAGTTCTCAAGTCGACGATTCCCTCCGCGGCGATCCGACCGGAAAATACGAAGAGGACCGTCGCGCCAAACTCCCCGTCTATCTCTACGTTTTCGCGGGCGATAACGCTGAAGCGATCGTCCTCCCCGATAACATACGCGTTCTCGCCCGCCTGGCGACCGTCGGGCCCGTCAGGGTTACTCTCCAACTGCTCATAATTGACCGTATTGGTATCCATATCCTGAGCCATGAATCGGAGATAGGAGCTCGGCCATTGTGTACCCGGTGTAAAGTCGTCCGGGATTGTAGTCCTGCTGAGAAATACTGGGTCAAAGTGATAGGCTCCGGTGATGTCGGGTGGTGTATCACCCCGAAACAGATCGACATACAAGTCGAGCTCCACTGTAGCCAGGAACTCCTTCGGGATCGATTCCAGAATCTCCGCGCTGATTCCCTCTGATGACCACTCCCGCGGACTGTCGGGGGTTTCGCTGTCGCCACCCAGGAGGTCACAACCGAGAAAAAAGATTGCTACGACTATAGCTGTCGGAAAGAACCGTTTCAAAACTGCTCCTCGATGCGGTGACGCGCATGATTACACCCACTTAACAATAATACGATCGAACGGCGGTATGTCAATCAGTTGTCGTTGCAGGCGCCGGGGCAATGGGAGGCGGAGCTCCACCGTCTTGATTGGTAAATGAGTCGGAGGTGGTGCCGAAATCGAAAAAAAACGCTTCACCAACGCTTCACCATTTCGATAAAGCCGTGTTATTCTCTCAACATTCAATCAAGAACATCGGGGGCAGTCCAGATGAAAGCGAAGTTGTACCTGTGTCCATTGGCGATTCTCGCGTCGCTCGCCGTATTGATCGCGTGTGAGCCCGAACGGATCGTGATCGAGTCCGGTCCGGCGGGGTTCGCGGGATACCACGTCGGGTACTCGTGGTCCGGCGAGGCGCGCGGAACCGCGTTGGAAGACGCCGGTGCGTACATCGAGACGATCCTCAGGCTCGACGAGGACGCCAACATTCTCTCCGCGCGGATGCGGTATTGGCAGCGCGTCGACGGCTTCTGGACGACGCGGCAGAGCGGGAACGCGCGCGTGGCGGTCGATTTCTCGGTCGAGCCGACGTGGGCCACGCTCGGAAGCGAGTACCAACCCGGTGACTCGATGTTCTCGATCTACACGATGAACCTGATGTCGTTTTACGCGGTCGCCGTACATCAGAACGGAACCGCCGCGGTCACGATCGTCGAGCCTGTCACGCGGTACCAGTTCGAGATGAAGTTCCCTCCCGGGTTCGACTACCGTGCGCAGATGAACGAACTCACGATCGGCAGCGGAATCGTCGTACCGACGGTGCGGACCTCGGGCGGCGGGTTCTCGGTGCCTGCGAGTTGGGACGAGCTGTCCGACCGGCATTTGTTCGGCCTTCACATATACTCGCACGTCCTGACCGACCGCGGGGTGTTCGCGGGAATCGGTGCGAACTCGACCGTCCGAAACCTCATGCAGGCGATGGGCGTCGAGTTCGACGGCGATCGGCCCGTCGCGACGGCGCCGAAGTACGGATACACCGGAATCGGCGGCTGGAAAGGCAACTACGACGCGATCGCCGA
>PXBQ01000323.1 GCA_003566875.1 Spirochaetaceae bacterium
CCAGACGCGCGGGACGGCCGCACACGAGCGCGACGATCGCCGCGTGGCACGCCGGGAGAGCAGGGGACCAGAGCTTGCCGTCGAGGGGGATACCGGTCTCGGCGACGCGAACCCGGCACGTCGCGATCGGGCGGCCGGTCACCGCCGCGACGGTGCGCGCGACGTGATGCGGCCACTGGGTCGCGGTTGCGACGTCCAGAATCCCGTCGACCAGCTCGGCAAACGCCGCGAACGGATCGTTGTACATGTGTTCCTGTACGCCCGTGCGGTACGCGCCTTCGACAACCTGAGACGCGTTGCTCATCGTCTCGTCGGGTGTGCCGCGGACGAACGTGTGTTCGCGCACGATCTGTTGGGGCAACGCCGCTTCGAACGTGAAAACGGGGTCGGTCTCGTCGTAGCGTAGCTCGATTTGCTTCGCCGTCGAGAGAACCGACGACAGCGACGGTCCCGCGAGCAACGCGACCGGTTCGCCGATGTACGTGACCTTTCCCGGTGCGAGAACCGGCATCGTCTCACCGTACACGTCGATCGTGTTGGCCCCCGGGATGTCACGCGCGGTGAGCAGCGTGAGGTCACGCGGCAGCGTCGGAGCGTCGATTCCGAGGATGCGCGCCGCGGCTCGGCGCGAGCGGATCGTGACGCAGTGCACCATGCCCGGCCGCTCGATATCACCGGCAAAAATACCGCCGGACTTCAGCGTGTCGCCGACGCTCATCTTATCCTCCGGTGTGCGGCGCCGACCGCGCGGACCGCATCGATTACCCGACCGATGCGATCGTCATCGAGCCCCGGATAGATCGGAAGACTCACGGCTCGCCGGTACGCCTCGAGCGCGCGCGGGAACTGTCGCTCGGACAGGCCGTACGTCTCGGCGTAGAAACGCATCACGTGAAGAGGGATGAAGTGGACCGAGCATCCGATTCCACGTTCGGCGAGTGACGCGATGAACTCGTCGCGCCCGATCGTGAGGCTGTCGAGTTTCAAACGCACGACGAAGAGATGAAACGCGTTCCCTTCCCCGTCGGGCGGGAGAGTGAGAAAATCAGCGTCGCTGAATGCCGCGCGATACCGAGCGGCGATCCGTTTCCGGGCCTCCAGGAACGCTTCGGCGCGGCCGAGTTGAACGCGACCGATCGCCGCAAGGATATCCGGGAGGTTGTACTTGAACCCGGCTTCGTGCACGTCGTACTTCCATGTTGCACCCGGCGTCCGGTATCGATCCCAGACGGTGCGGTCGATGCCGTGAAGACGCATCATCGTGATCCGTCGTGCGATGTCATCGTCGTCGGTGCAGACCATTCCGCCTTCGCCGGTCGTGATCGTCTTGGTCGCGTAGAACGAAAAAACGCCCGTGTTACCGATCGTTCCCGCGTACCCGCCGGCGGTCCGACTCGGAAACGCGTGAGCGGCATCCTCGATGACGACGAGTTGATTCGCGCGCGCGACCTCGATGATCGGGTCCATTTGACACGGAAGGCCTGCGAAGTGCACCGGCATAACGGCTCGCGCGGTCGGGTGGGCGGCGGCGGTCTCAGCGAGAGCTTTCGGATCGATGTTGAAGCCGTCGCGCTCTACGTCGACAAAGACCGGTCGCGCGCCGAGGTGGCGCACGACGGCTGCGGCCGAGGCAAACGTGTACGGCGAGAGAAGAACCTCGTCGCCGGGGCCGATTCCGTGCGCCTCGAGTGCGAGGTGCAGTCCCGCGGTCGCGGAGTTCACCGCGAGCGCGTGACGGCATCCGACAAACGCGGCAAACTCGCGTTCGAACGCGGACGCTTCATCGCCGGTCGTGAGCCATCCGCTTCGCATCACACGGAGCACCGCCGCTTCTTCGTCCGACCCGATCATCGGCCGGGCGAACGGGATTGGATCAATACTCGGGTTCATCGTCGTGTACCGGTGTTGTCGGGATAAATCGTCGAACGGTTTCCCTGAGCTCGCGGCGATTCCGATACCGTTCTGGGTGTGCGCGGTCGAAAAAGCATACCGGACGCAGGGCCGCGAGAATCTCTTCGACGTTCGGGCGGGCGCCGTTCCGAGAGATCCGCCGAATCCGCGGGAATTCGGTCTCGAGCGGCGTTTCGTCTGTCGACCAAAGCGACTCGACGAGTTTCTCTCCGGGTCTGAGCCCGATGTACTCGAGCGGAATTTCCTCGCCGGGCTCGAAGCCGTAGAAACGGATCATCTGTTCCGCGAGATCGCGGATCAGGATCGGCTCGCCCATATCGAGAATGTAGAGGTTGCCTCCGCGACCGACGCCACCGGCCTTGAGAACCAGCGACGACGCTTCGGGAATCGTCATGAAGTACCGCGTGATCTCAGGCGAGGTGATCGTGACCGGCCCTCCTTTGAGAATCTGCTTGCGGAGCAGCGGCACGACGCTGCCGCGCGAACCGAGAACATTGCCGAATCGGACGACCATGTACTCCCGCCCGTCGTCGGCCGCGTCGAGCACGATCTCCTCGGCGATCTTCTTCGACGCGCCGTATATGCTCGTCGGATCGACGACCTTGTCGGTCGAGACCAACACAAACCGGCGCACCGCCGAGTTTCGCGCCGCGCGCACCAGGTTCCACGTGCCGAACACGTTGTTTTGAACCGCCGCGACCGGGTTTGCCTCCATCAGCGGAACGTGTTTGTACGCGGCCGTATGGAACACGACGTCCGCCCTGTGGC
>PXBQ01000193.1 GCA_003566875.1 Spirochaetaceae bacterium
CAGCGTCAAAGTTCTCAAGAGCGCGCAGGAGCACAGAGTCGCTCTCGCGCGCATCGCCGAACTCATGGATGCAGATCCTGCCGAGGGCACGCCGGAGGCAGATGAGCTCGAACTGCTCGCGCTTCTCGTCGATCGGTACGAAGAGGATCGCTTTCCCGTCGGAGCACCCGATCCGGTTGAAGCGATTCGATTTCGGATGGATCAGATGGGACTTCGGAACAAGGACCTTGTTCCGTACATCGGGTCCGCTTCCAAGGTGAGCGAAGTGCTGAACGGGAAACGCGACCTGAGCCTGAACATGGTCCGGAAGTTGAGCCACGGTCTCGGCATCCCGGCCGACGTGTTGATTCGGGATACAGGTCGAATGGAGACCGGACGATCGGCTCTCCCGGGCGAGCGGTTTCCGTTGTCGGACATGCGGAAGCGCGGTTACTTCGCCGGTTTTGAGGGTTCTCTGCAGGAACTGCGTGAGTACGCCTGTGAGACGGTCTCCAATTTCGTGGACAGCGTGCCCGGGGGACGGGAGCTTGAACCTGCGCTTCTGCGTACCACCGCTCACGTGCGCTCGAACGACAAAACGACCGATCCATTTGCCCTCTGGGCATGGCAGGTACGGGTACTCCAAAAAGCGTACGAGCAGCGGCTTCCGGCGCGGTATCAGCAGGGTACCGTGACGCCGGAATGGATGCGGCGTCTCGCTCAGCTCTCGTGGTCGGAAAAGGGACCGCATCTTGCCGTGGAGTACCTCACAAAGTCGGGAATCCATTTCGTTGTTGAGCGCCATCTTCCAAAAACGTACCTCGATGGAGCCGCCTGCCGGACTCGTGATGGCGCGCCGGTGGTTGCTCTCACCCTACGTTACGACCGAACCGACTCCTTCTGGTTCACGCTCTTGCACGAACTGTCTCACGTGGCTCTTCATATTGACGGCACACGTGAGTGGTTCGTGGATGACCTGGAGGCTGAGGACACATCAACGATTGAGCGAGACGCGGATACGATGGCGTCCGAGGCGCTGATCCCTTCCAGCGTTTGGGAGACCCGCATACCGTCGGCTACTCATCACGTGGAGCAATTGGCGAGAGACCTCGGCATCTCACCTTCAATCATCGCAGGCCGGGCACGACACGAGACGGGCGATCACCGGCTTTTCGGCACGCGGTTTCGCGACAGATTGGACCGCGAGGCACTGGGGTGGGAGGAGCAATCGCTACTCTGAAGCTGATTCCCTCAGAGTGGAAACTGCAGACAGTGTTGGCACCGGTCGGTTATTGACCGCGTTCGGCGCCGTATGTCGACCCACCCTGGACTGCGATTCAGCGGGGATTCGCGATGACAAAACCATAGGTATATATACCTATGAGTCAGATCAATGAGAAACGTTGACATCGAAATGGCGGTCCCGGAAATCGAACAGGCTCTTCGCGGGAACGCTCAAGCCGTACTCATGCCGTCCGAGTTTCGGGCCTTGGTGCGGGACCATATTCCACGCAACCTTCGGCAGAAAGACGTCGAGAGCAAATTGCAGCAGTACGGAATTATCAGCAGGGTCATCTTGCGAAGCGATGAGTATCATGATGTCGAGCGAATCGCCGTTCTGCCGCTTGCTCCGTCATCATACCACTACGCTCTCTCGATCAGGCGAGGATCGTACCTGTCTCATGGTTCCGCCGTCCATCTTCACGGTCTGACCGAACAACAACCCAAGACCATCTACGTCAACAAGGAGCAAAGCGCGAAGCCGAAGCTGGAGGGCTCGCTTACGCAAGATGCTATTGATCGCGCCTTCTCAAGATCGCAACGGCGGTCCAAGTACGTGTTTCGACTCAAGGACACTCAATTAGTCCTCGTATCCGGTAAGGCGACCGGCAACGCAGGCGTTATCGTCGATCCGACGAGCGGCCTGATACTGACCAGTCTCGAAAGAACGCTGATCGACATAACCGTCCGACCGCGGTATGCAGGGGGAGTATTTCAGGTCATGAGTGCGTTTTCCCGTTGCGTCGATCAATTGGATATCGAAAAGCTGATGATGTTGCTCTCCACGTTGGACTACAAGTATCCCTATCATCAGGCCATAGGTTTCTACCTTGAGCGGTCTGGCGCCGGCTCGGCCGTTTTGGAGCGAGTCCGCAAGCTCGGTACGGATTTCGACTTCTACCTGGACTACACAATGGCAAGTCCACAGTTTGATACGTCATGGCGCGTCTACTATCCACTTGGCGTGTAGATTCCGTGCGATTTCGGCAACAAAAGAGAAATAATACTCGAAGCTCTCGATCTCACCACTGACAGAGTTCTCGACACCGAGTTTGTCCAACGTCCGGGGAATCTGGCCCTTTTGGTGAGTCTGATGGTTGTACAGGCGCACAAGAACGTGAACATGTCCCGTGGTTACCGTCCCCCGGATCGGAAGTTCCCGGTCCAGACGTCGCGACGGACCGACGGACCGACGTCGTGACTAGCGCCCCCCGGACCTCCCTTTTTCCGGAAATTCTTTGAGTAAACTATTGAACTCTTATAGTACATTTGTTATTCTATCCCCATGGCGGAACGGCAAAGCGAACGCAAGCAGCGGAGAATACTCGAGCAGGCCGAGCGGCTCTTTTTGGCGCATGGTCTCCGTGCCGCGTCGGTAGACGAGATCGCCGCGGCGGCCGGTGTGAGCAAAGTGAC
>PXBQ01000319.1 GCA_003566875.1 Spirochaetaceae bacterium
ACACGATCGAAGCGGCGAACACCGCCGTCGCGGCACGACCCGGGCCGAGAGCTGCCGCCAAGAACGCGGCAAGCTTTACGTCGCCGAACCCGAGCCCGCCGTGCGTCACCGCTGCGGCGAGCGCGAAAACCGCCGGCACCAGCATCACTCCAACGACCGCGTGCGACAATGACGCAGGGATAATGACGGCCCGAAAGAGCAGTGCGCACGCGAGCCCACCGAGCGAGAACCGATCGGGTACGCGGAAACGCGTTATATCGGCGTAGACGATCGGAACTGAGAACGTTACGTACACCGCGAAAAGGAAAAGTTCGGCTGTGCGGATCGGTACGCCCATGACTACCTCTTAGGAGGTACTACGCAATCGTTTTTACCGCTGCTTGAGAAGACGGGCATTTTTTCAGAGTTTCGGTCCGGCGTGTGGTTTTAATCGGCGTGAGTGAGGTAGGGTCAGCCCGAAGCGAACGAGAGGATTTTGTTCACCGTCTCGTCCTGAACGTCGGTGTATCTCGCCCCGGCGCGGTACCGCCGGTCGCCAGGTTGAACCCACACCACCTGCGATCCGATTGAGTACGTGCCGTGCGTATTCTCGATTGTTAGCGTGATCGACTCTCCGACATCGGGTGGTCGTTCGGTTTCGAAGGAGATCCCCGTGAGCGAGACGTCGTGCATGATGCCCGGATGGCGCCGTACTTTTGCGCACGAGTACGCCACCGGGTGTTTTACCACGAATCTGTGTGAACCACGTTTATCGTCGGAAGGCGAGCAGATCCGTGCCTTCCCGGTCATTTTTGCGTAGTACAGGCCACGGTCTGCGACATCAAGGAGGTCTCGCAACGCCACCGCGTGTTCGGGAAACTCGGCCACCCCGCCGGAGAACGTCACGGAGAGTTCGTTCCTATAGGTAGTGCTTCGTGTGGCCGTCAGTAGCCTCTCACCGAGTCGGAGCGCGCCTTCTTGCGGCGTCTGCGGCATGAGTACGACGAACTCTTCGCCTCCGATCCGGCCGATCGTATCCTCCGAGCGCAGGTACGTCGAGACGAGCGACGCGAACGCCTTCAGGACGTCGTCGCCTATCTGGTGTCCGTGGGTATCGTTAATCGACTTGAAGTTATCGATGTCGAGAAACAAAACCGAACAGAGTAGGTCGTATCTGCGACATCGGTTTAACTCGCGCTCAAGTACGTCCTCGAAGTGTCTGCGGTTGAATACACCCGTGAGTTCATCCACGGTCGCGAGCCGCGTCTTCTGCTCAAAACTGCGGTACTCGACGATCTTCGGATCGATCATCCGCCTTTCGATTTGAAGCAGATAATCGAGGACCGCTACGCGGAAGTCGATACCGCGGCCGAGCGAACGCTCTATGTTTCGGCGATGAGCCGCGATGCGGCCGTAGAATTCGCTTGCTTCGTGTGAATCGAGTTTGAGCTCAAAAAGGGTATCGAACAAGACGGCAAAGAACGATTGTTCCTCTCCGTACTCACGCACCAATCGTGTTATCGTGGAATCGAGCGAGCCGGAATGGCCGAAAAGCGCGCCCGTGAGGCGCGTCTGAAGATCAAGGTCTGACACGGCGGTATCCCCCAACGAAACCGTTCCGCGGAACTTTTCCTTACTTAAATATGACTCTTGAACTATATAGTGTCAACCGACAATCACCGCTAAGTACGCCGGCGCGGGTCACCGCTCGATGAGCGGCGCGGTCGCGTTTGCGAGCCACGACGCGTGGGTTTTGTTGAGAAGCGGTGTGAGCCGTTCGCGCACAGTCGTGTGATATTCGTCGATCCACGCGACCTCGTCATCGGTGAGCAGCTCGATGTCGATCAGATCGCGTTGAATCGGACAGAACGAGACGGTTCGGAACGCAAAGAACTCGCCGAACTCGGTTTCACAACCGTCGACTACCGTCACAAGGTTCTCTATCCGTACGCCCCATTGCCCGGTACGATACACACCGGGTTCGTTCGAGATCAACATCCCTTTTTCGAGCGCGACGGCAAGCGGAGCCGGGCTCATTTTCTGCGGACCCTCGTGCACGTTCAACCGAAAGCCGACTCCGTGCCCCGTACCGTGCCCGTACTGGATGCCGTCGCGCCACAGACCCACGCGCGCGATCGCGTCGATCTGGTACCCATAAGTGCCCCGAGGAAACCGCGCTGTCGCGACGGCGATGTGCGCGCGGAGGACGCGCGTGAAGTCGGCGCGAAACCCGTCCGGCGGCGCGCCGATGCATACGGTTCTCGTTATATCGGTCGTTCCGTCGGTATACTGCGCGCCGGAATCGACTAGGTACGGAACTCCTACCGCGAGTGTTCCCTGCGTGTCCGGACGCGCCGAGTAATGAACGACAGCACCGTTCGGCCCCGAGCCCGAAATCGTCGTGAAGCTCGGTTCGAGGTACCCGCCGCGATCGCGCCGGAACTGCTCGAGGCGATCGGCGGCCGCGAGTTCGGTAACAGGGCCTACCGGAACCGTCTCTTCGAGCCACGCGAGAAACTCGACGAGCGCCGCGCCGTCGCGCACCGAGCATTCGTCGAGGCATGCCAGTTCGGATTCCGACTTAATGGCCTTCAGACGTTCGACCGGGCTCGGTTTTTCGATGATGCGCGTGTCACCGATCGCCGCTCTGAGGGCCGTGTTTGTCTTTGCGGGGTCAAACACGATGCACGC
>PXBQ01000373.1 GCA_003566875.1 Spirochaetaceae bacterium
CATTCCGCTACCGGTCTACGGTCACGCCGGCGACGGAAACCTGCACGTGCGCCCGCTTTTCTCCTTAGCGGACCCGAGTCTTGCCGACACCGTGCGCGCCGTCGCCGACGAGACGTACACGCTCGTGCTCGCGCTCGGAGGAACGATCACCGCCGAACACGGGATGGGACGCCTCCGCGCGCCGTTTCTCCGGCGGGAGTGGGGAGACGCGGTGCACGCGCGAATGCGCGAGCTGAAGCGTCTCTTCGACCCCGCCGAAGTTCTCAACACCGACGCGATGTTCTTCGAAGGTGATATAACCGAGTATTTCCTTCCGTAATCGTGAACGGGACGCTTTTCGGTGCAGTTTTTGTCAAATCCCGCTCGATATTGTACACTTTGTGCCGCATGGAGTATCAAAACATGACATTTGGCGACGCGGCGGAAAAACGTGAGATCGATCGTCTCGAAGCTCTACTCGCCGTCAGCCGGTCGGTACAGGATATCAAACACGCAGACGATCTCCAGGGTGTCGTCGTTGCGATCCAGACCGAGCTCAGTCGAATCGGAGTCGATTTTGCGGGCGTCGGGATTCAACGGATAATCGACCACGAGACGCGGACGTTCGAGATGCACGACGCGCGGCCGCGCGGAAAGATCACGCGGAAGACAGCGATCCGGTCGAACACGTACGACGAATGGAAAACCGGCGAGATACTGTACCGTAGGGATCTCCGGCTCCCCGAGTACCGTGCGGGGCTCGAAAACAACTACGAGAGCGCGTACGCGACGTCGGGGGTCGAGGTTCTCAGCATCCTTCACATTCCGAATCCACACGGCGTATTGACGCTCCGAAGCGAAAAACCGAACGCATTCTCGGATGCCGATGTCGCGTTCCTGCACACCGTCGGGGACATTCTCGGCGTCGGAATGGCGCGTGTCGCCGACATCGAGCAGCTCGAAAACGCGCGGGAACAGGCGATCGACGCGAACAAGGCGAAGAGCGAATTTCTCTCGAACATGAGTCACGAAATCCGGACACCGATGAACGGAATAATCGGGCTGACCGAGATCGTGCTCGGGACGGAGCTCGATACCGTGCAGCGCGAGCACCTCGAACTCGTCCGGTCCTCCGCGAGGTCGTTGCTGCGTATCATTAACGACATCCTCGACCTCTCAAAGATCGAAGCGCGGAAGTTCACGCTCGAGTCGATCGCTTTCTCGCTGCGATCATGCCTGACCGAGACGCTCGAGCCGTTCGTATCGCGCGCACGCGAGAAACACCTCGAGTTGTCGTGGACAGTCGCGGCCGCGGTTCCCGATACGATCGTCGGAGATTGCGCGAGATTGCGCCAGGTCGTGACGAACCTCGTCGGGAACGCGATCAAATTCACCGAGACAGGCTCGGTCACGCTCGTTGCCGAGCTCGATCCGGACGATCGCGGGACCCTTCGTTTTACCGTCACCGACACGGGGATCGGGATACCCGACGCGGATCAACACCGGATCTTCGAAGCGTTCGAACAGGCCGAAGGATCGACGACGCGAACGTACGGCGGAACGGGGTTGGGGCTGTCGATTTCGCGCCACATCGTCGAGATGATGGGCGGTCGGCTCTCGGTCGCGAGCACGCCCGCGCGCGGAAGTGTGTTTACGTTTACGATGCCGTACTCGATGACTGCCTGACGCGCTTGGTTCTGACGGGTTCGCCTCCCGGTGCGGATTTGGTGTCTCCGACAAACAGCAGTACATTAAATTCGCACAGTCGGAGCGATTACGCGGTCGGACGCCGTATTCGGAATCACGGGACTATGAGAAAAGCCGTTAGATTAATCTTTTTCTCAGGAATGGTGGCCATCGCCGTCGTAGCGATCGGCGTTGCGGTCGTGCTGCATCCGCGGGCGCAGGTACGTATCGCGCGGCACTTTCTTGGTTCGGTCGCCGAACGCACGGGGACCGAGATTGAACTCGACGCGATTCATCTCGAGCTGTCCGGGATCGTGACGGTCGGCGGTTTTCGTGTGACCGAGGCCGACGGGCGGACGTTGCTCGCGTTCGACCGCGTACAGTTTGTCTTTGAACCTCGCGCGTTGTTGCGGCGTACCGTGCGAGTCCACCGTGGGTCGATCGCGGGCCTTGAGCTAAACCTTCACGATGACGAAGAGCTCAACCTCTTCGCGTTCCTGCGCGCAGCCGGCGAGACGCGTGACACCGGCGAGCAGCGTGACGCCCGCCCGCCGTGGGAGATCGATATTGCGTCCGTGTCGGTCGGGAACGCCCGAGTGTCCTACACGAGCGGCGCGGATCCGACGCCGCTCGTGTCTAGCCGTGGCGTTGGCTTCGACGTTCCGCGGATTGCCTTTTCCAACGGTTCGGTCACCGCCGGAGTTCGGCGGTTGACGGCCGACGACGTTAACGGCACACGCCTCACCGACGGCAGTATACAGCTCTCCGCGAGCCCGCGCGAGATACGGCTCGAACGGTTCGCGCTGTCAGGCGACGGGTTTTCGGTGAACGCGGGACTCGATCTTTTCGCTGCGGACGGACACGCGGTGATCTCGCCCGAGAGCCGGTTCACCGGGTCGATTTACGATACCCGCATTGCCGCGTCGGTCGTCCGACGGGCCCTGGAGATTGTAGACCCCGATGATCGTTTCGCCGCCGTCGCACGCGACCTCGTCGTGACCGC
>PXBQ01000243.1 GCA_003566875.1 Spirochaetaceae bacterium
AGGATCAAGCGGAAGTATTTCGTTTACGCTATTGCGCAAAGTGATCGAGATTTCGAAGAGATACTCATCCGGATGAAACGTGTATCTCTTAACGACGGTAAACGGTTTTTCCTCCGCGCCTGCAACGTAGAAATCGCGGTAAAACTCGTGAACGTGTTCTGATATGGTGCGGTAACGAAACGGCACGTCGGTAGGAGTGCCGTCCGGACCGCCAAAATAAACGTTGAACGCCGATTGGTCCTCGGAGCTTCTGATCAACATCTCGACCGGTCGATCACCGTCGCGATGTCGGGGCAACTCGATCGACGTCACGGCGCCGCCGACGGTTGTGAAGGTAACATCGAGCATTTGCGGCCGCGCTTGGGTTCCGTGATAACGGATTTCGCGTTCAACCGCTTCGTCGTCGGGAACCGGTAGAATCTCTCCGATCCGAACGGGCGCCGGTGCCGCGGGGGCGTCTGAGGTCTCATCGACGGGTGCGGGCGCCGTTCTCACCGCGTCCGGTTCGATCGGCGGATACATCATGTTTTGAATCATGAAACCGACCGAGATAACAATCACTGATAAAACAACGGCCAGTAATGTCCGTTTTTCCATTTATTCTCCTGCACCGCACCGCAGAACGGTGGGACTCACATTTCACAGTCGGAAGAAGTCCCACCACACAGACCGGACTTCTCGCATAAAAACATAAACTGTTGCGCACGATCGGCAAACGAGTACTTACCGGGGAAAAAAACGAGCGCGATATCGTAACCCGTTCTCAGCAGATTTTTATGATTTCTGTACAGTTCTCTCCCCACACGACGAACGTAATTTCTGTCGACTGCCCGCCCGAAGTTACGTGTAGGGGCGATCAAAACCCTATTCATGCCCAGTCCGTTCTTACGAAACCGAATGTGCATCCCTTTGGTTCGAATCGTTCGTCCCGACGAAAAAACCGATCTTATGTCGCGTCGACGCGACAGTCTTTCAGCCTTAGAAAGGCTTTTTTTCATCCGCTACGGTCAATTTCGTGCGACCTTTCGCACGACGGCGCTTCAAAACGAGTCGTCCGCCCCGTGTCTTCATACGGGCACGGAACCCAAATCGTCGGTTGCGCCTCCTTCTACTCGGTTGATATGTGCGTTTCATGGCGCTATTCTCCTGATCATAATTTAAGAGGCCCGTAGTATACGAATCGGCACCGGCTCTGTCAACCGAGCCCACTCAAAGGAAAAACTAACGAACGCGTTTGTCGATACTTCGGCGCAGGCTTTCGAGAGATGACCTGAGCGACTCGCTTTCGATCCGTTCCATTGGATCGATGGGATCATCGTTCGTGGACGCGACATCTGCGGATTTTTCGTTGCGGGGTTCCTCGTGTTGCGCGGCAGACCTTCTCGAACTGAGATGTGGCTCGGCCGGCGCGTCGTCGGCCAAGGACTCGACGAGGCGCATATGTATCGTCTTTGCCTCGATTTTCGGAAACGCCTCGTTGATTCGTTTGAGTATTTTTTGGTTCGACGCGTGAAAAACTTGCATCCAACCCGGGTGATCGAACTGAACGACGATAGATCCGTTCTTTACGTCGACGACGCGGGAATGCGCAGCCAGATCCGTGCCGACGATCGACTCCCACCGCGAAAAAAACGCCGAGTACCCTTTTTCGTCGTTGATTCCGACGGAACGAAAAAACGCGGAGACAAGATCTGCTGCCTTGTGTGGTTCGGTATTCCCTTGTTTCATTCGATCTTCCCGTCCGTGACGGTATAGACGATCGTATCATTTTTTCGGTACTCATGAAACGGCTCGTTCGGTAGAAAAGTGAAGAAGGCTTGATCGTACTCCGGCAGATTCTCGAAAAAACGTAATCTCTTCGTCGCGTCGAGTTCGAGGAGGACGTCGTCGAGCAACAAGACCGGTTTGCGACGCCTTCTCAGCGAAAAAAAACGCGCCTGAGCGACGCGCAGAGCGAGGGCCGCAAGTCTGATTTGTCCCGTTGAGGCGATTTTCATGAACTCGGTGTCGTCGTGGTAGAAGACAAACCTGTCGCGGTGCGGCCCCGTTGTCGTTGTGCCGTACACCCGATCTGCATCATCTTTCTCACGGATTATATCGAGCACGTCGGAAGAGGTACGCGCCGATCGCCACGACGGTCGATATCGTATCGAAAGCGAACTCGAGACACCCGAGACATTGCGGTATAACTCACAAAACGAGAGCGAAAATTCATCGACGAGTTTGGCGCGTGACTCTTGGACGCGAAAGCCGGTCTCGGCAAGGTGTTCGTTGTAAACCTCGAGCAGGTCGTACCGCTTCTCCTTGAGCGAAATATTTCGGAGTTTGAGAGTCTTTCGATAACGCCGCAGCAACTCGAGATACTCGTTATCGTGCAGCGTAAGCGTTTGATCAAAGAAGAAACGCTGCATATCAGGAGAACCGGAGACAAAGCCCATGTCACCGTGACAAAAAACAATGCACGGCACGTTATAGATCAGGTCTTTGCGATCGCGGATTATTTTTTCGTCGATCTCGATTCGCTTTTTTTTGTCCTGGAGGTACACGGCAACATCAGACTCGTCGGCTCGCGAGGTCCACGCTGCGACGGCCATCTCGTCACGGTCTATCGTGCACAACTCCTCGTCTTTGTTCGTTCTGAACGATGTTCCATAGCTCACGAGATAC
>PXBQ01000426.1 GCA_003566875.1 Spirochaetaceae bacterium
CATTCCGAAGCTCGACCGGTCAAACGGTCCCTCGTCGAGCGACGGAAGGTACACCTGGTCAAATAGCCCGCGCGCGAGCGCGGCGTCGTCCGGCATCGAGTCCGCGACGCGTGCAGCGATGTGAAGAAGCACATCGCCGTGTGGAGCCGCGATCGCACCCGAGTCGTTGAAGTTTACCATCCGAGGACGCGGCGCGCCGCCCCACCCCGATAGCGGCTTGACATACAATAGGTTGCTCGCCCACCACCGGACGCACCGGGCGTACGCGGCCGGGGAGAGCCGCTCCGCGAGCGCCGGCGTATGTCGAACCAAGGTCTCGTACATCATCGTCATGCCCCACGCGGCGTATCCCGCGTACTGGCTCGACT
The DNA here is from genome assembly GCA_003566875.1 of Spirochaetaceae bacterium. GTDB lineage: Bacteria > Spirochaetota > Spirochaetia > DSM-27196 > PXBQ01 > PXBQ01. Next base: position 369 of record PXBQ01000426.1, read on the forward strand.
CGCCGTAACTCCCGTCGGCCTGGAAGAGGTGGGTACAGAGGTTGAACTCGGCGACCGCCCGTTCCACGCCTTCAGGGTTTCCGCCGACGACCGATGCGGCGGCGAGTCCGGCTCCGAGGATACACCTCTGGTTGTGAAAGTGGCCGTGGTCGAGCCACGCGGTGCAGAGTGACACTCCGCGGGTACGAAGCGCTTCGCGTGCCGTCGAGTGGTCCTCGGGAGTGAAAGCATCTGGGGCAAGGTCGAGAGCCGCAGCAACCGCGACGCAGACATGCGCAGTTTCGAGGTATCCTCGTTTCGGCGTGAACCCGCGACTCCGAAACCACGGTCCGATCCATTCGTCCTCGTCGCGACGGACGATATCGTTCACGACACCGGCGAGCCAAACGCCGAGCCCGGCGTCGGGCTTCAGCTTATAGGCGATCGCGGCCTCCGCGACGTACTCGACGACGAGATGCCACCACTCGACCGTGGCCTCACTGTCGAGCAACCCCGGGTTCTCGGCGCGCGTCTCGGCTCGTCGCCCGATGGACCAGTGTATCGACGCAGCCGGCTCGGACGATCGATTCGCGCGCCACCACTCAGCCTCGGAATCGAGAAGATAAAACGACACGTGCACACCTCCGCGTGAGATCGTCGGTTACAGGGCCTCCGTCACGTGGGTCCCGTCCGCGAGATTGCTCACGTGCATCCCGAGATCGTCGAGTTTCAACGCCCAACCGCCTTTCCCGGCAGGTGGTTCGATCACGAACGTGCCGTCGTCGTGGGTTCGGAAATGCCAGGACCGGATCGTATCAAGATCGTCCATCGCGACGCCGTGAACAAGCCGGTACCTGTTGGCCGCACCGACGGTTGCGTACGAGAACACGACCGTGCTGCCTTCGCGCCCTTGGCCGTGCTGGTTCGGCTGTGGATGGTAAACGTCGTGCTGGTATCCCCAGGACAACTCAAAACGCGCGTCGTGCGGCCGGAACTCGGCTCCCGCGCGAGATTCCGCCGCGAGGTGAAAAAGCTTGGCGGCCGCGTCGTTGCGGCGGATCACCGTACGGTCCCACGCCGGGTGATTGTACGTCATGCGGTTATCGCGGTTGTTCACGACGAATCGTGCAGTCACGGTCACCGGTTCGGTTGACTCGATGAGATCGACAATGAAGAGCGAGTGCTCATCAGGATACACGAAGACTCTCTCCGCACGCGCGACCGGTTTCCCGTACGCGAGCGCCGCGTCACAGCCGACGATTATTCCGCCGCCGGGCAGATCGCGTCGTCGCGTCGTCCGGGCGATCGGCGGAGACGGCACGAACGCGTTTCCGCTCACGGTCGCCTGGCCGACGATCCGACCCGACTCGGTCTCGAAACTCAGCGTCGAATGCGCTGCGGTCGACTTCGAGAATCGCTGCGTTGCAAGACGATAGCAACAGTGGCCCGGGTCGGTGAGGACTCTCTCGCCGCGGAAAAAGAGTTGGAACGAGAGTAGGTCTTCGTGGCGATGCGAGGTCGCCATGAGTTCGGCGTGCGCGCCGTGAAACGCGAGCACCGAGTCCACGTGCTCGGCGGTTGGGCGCAGCACCGCGGCCCCGTTTTCGAAAAAACGGTGTTCGGCCGGCGCGACAGGCCCGGCTTCCACGAACCGATCGAGAGCGAGATACACCACTGAGCGGTACCCGAACGTGTTGAAGAACCCGAACGTCTGCCGATCGACCGGATCGAGCTTCGGATCAGCGTATAGCGACTCAAACAGACGACGCGCGATCCCGCGCAGCTCCGTGGTCTCGGTGTTCCGGTCGTCCGGCGTCGGGTGCGACGCGATTTGGAGGAGCACGTCTCCCGAAGGACGGAACATGTGCGAACTGTCGCCGAAGTTGATGCTCTCGGCGTATCCGGAACCCCAGCCGGGAACGTCGTGCAGACCGAGAATCGAAACATCGACCCACGGCAGACACGCGAGGTACGAGTTTTCGACAGCCGGATCTACCGTGACCGCCGATCCGCTCAGGCGAGAGTAACGCGCGATAACGTCGACAATGAGCGAGAGGTGAATCGTCGCGTAGTTCCAGTACTGCAGCGATTCACCGTAACTGTCTCTGTTGTAAACGGTCGCCGCGATGGCCGCCTCTTCGGCTGCGCGTCGAACCGCATCATTGTCTCCGAGCATCGCCGACGCGATCGTATAGCCGCTGAGCAACACCATGAACCAGTTATTGATGTGCGTGTGGTCGGTCAGACGCGTATCGAGCCACGCGCGGCAGAGGACCTGAGACTTGTCACGTAGTGCTTCGCGGATCTCTTCGGTCTC
>PXBQ01000272.1 GCA_003566875.1 Spirochaetaceae bacterium
CCCGCCGGGGATCGGCGGGGAAACCAGATCTACCGTTTGATTTTCTCTTTGGCGTCGCCGTATCCGGCCTGCAACTTGCCGCGGACTTTTTGGGCTTGTCCCTTTCGCTGCATATCCTTGTCGTCGGTCGCTTTGCCGATCGCCTTCTTCGCTGTTCCTTTCGCCTGATCGACGCGGCCCTTCACCTGGTCCTTGTTCATGTTGCCCTCCCGGCAGTAGACTCGGGCGCTCGAGAGTGCGCACTCGTCCTCAAAGAATCACTACAGATAAGGTACTGCTCACACCGAAAGCCGTCTGTGCGTTGGCGTACAGACGAAACGACTCGATTCTCCGTAACCTTCACGTATCTTGGATCGAAGAAGGACGGAAACATGAAAATACTCGCGATTATTTTGATTGCGCTCGGCGTTCTCGGCTTGGTGTACGGCGGATTCACCTACACGAGTCGGACACACCGCACGAGCATCGGCCCGGTCGAACTCGCCGTGGCGGAGAAAAACACGGTCAACGTACCGTTGTGGGCGGGAGTCGGAGCGGTCGCCGTCGGTGGTGGGCTGTTTTTCGTCGCGTCGAAGCGGCGAAATGGCTGAGTATCCGCCACTCGGCGAGGCAGGCGGTCAATAGATACAGGCGTCGACGATCGACTTGACCTGCTCTACCATGACAAACCCCGTTACGTGGGGGTTAGCGGTAACCGCCACGTGAAACGTGTATGCTCGACCGCGCGCTCAGACAGTCACACCACCGTGTCACGAACAACATGAACATCGCCTATAGCCTTTTGTCGCTGCACGCGGACACGCTCAGCAACGAGTCCGCGCATCACGATCACGGCGTCGCAGAACGGCGCAGGCTTCACGATCGTGTATCAGGACAACGATCCCGGAGTTTCGGCGACACCGGCAAGCGAATCGGCAGGGTTCGGGATGCAGCTTGTGCACGCGATGATCCGGCAAGCCGGAGGCACAATCGCCGTTGAGACGAACGGTGGAGTTCGCGTGACGATCGCGATTCACGGATACCGGAACACCCGGAAACACCCCATCCTGACGCCGCGGCAGATCGGCTCTCTGCGCGTGCGCACCGATGGTCACTCACGAGAAGAAACCGGCGTACGTCTCCATCGCGGTCATCACCGCTTCGACGTTTTCGAGAGGCACACCGGGGTACAAACCGTATACCATCATCAGCCCGCCTTCCTTGCTCCCCAACGTTTCGATTTCCTCTCTGATAAGACGGTCGATCTGCTCGGGTGTCCCGGTCGGCGTTATGAGTTGACGATCGATGTCGAGCTCGACGCACGTTCGCCGAGCGAACTTCGCGGCGATCCAATCGAGCCCGTTCACAAGATCCTGAAGATTGATCACATCGACACCGCCGTCGATGATGTCGTCGATCAACGTACGGATATCGCCGTCCGAGTGCATGTGGACGATGCTGCCCCGCTCGCGCGCGGGTTTCATGATATTGCGGTAAACGGGTTTGATGTACGCGCGGAAGTGATCCGGGCTGATCATCGGGCCGTGCTGCATGCCGAGGTCCTCGGGGAAACTCATGATGTCCGGCTCGAGTTTCAACCAGTTCTGCACGAACCGGTAGTTGAACTGCTCCACCATTTCTATGAGCCGGTAGAGCTCGGGAACGCGGTCGACCATGTCGAACGTGAGGTTCTCGTATCCGCGGATGTCCTGCAGACGCAGAAACGTGTGCCCGTGAGGAAGCCCGCCGGCAACGAGTTCGCCTTTATCCTTCAAGCGCGCGACGCGCGCTTCGACGCTCCCCCACTCGATCGGGTACGTGCCGTCGGTCGCGTCAGGATCCGGAGCCGCGTAACCGGCGAACCGGCCCCAGTCCGCGAGTGGATGCGTCTGCACGGACCCGGTGATGCCGTCTTCGGTCGTTTCCCAGACGCAACCCCACGGGTCGGTGTACGGTTGTTCGCTGAGTTGATTGAGCTCGTACCGTAGCGTGAGTTTCGCCTGCCTCGTGAAACCCGGGAAAAGAAAGCAGTGCGCTTCCATCAGATCCTGCAAGGCATCGTGATCGTAATGGTGCCAACACGCCGCGTTGATATGGAAATTCATCGGGATATGCTCGGGCCGCTCGAAACGTATCGCCCTGAGAGTATTCTCACGTCGCGTCATCGTCTTTTTCCGTCCACCGCCGGAGTCCACAACGATACTGTCTCGCGAATCAGTACCGTGGTCAAGGCGCGGTGTTCAAGCCGCCGGGCGCGGACGACGGTTCGGGAAGCACGATTGCGTCGAACGCTTCGTCGTGGTACGAATCTATCAGAAAGGTCCGATCGATCGAAACATGGGAGTCGAGATTATGGAAGCGATCTTTTTGGGGACGGGTGCGGGAAGGCGTACCGGCAGCGTACTGCCGGTGTGCGGCGTGTGAAGGGGTCAGAGCGCGCGGCGGACGCGAGATCAAGACGCGGTCGTCGTTCCGGCTCGGCGAGACGTACCAGATAGACGTGTCGCCCGATCAGCACGGGCAGATGCTCCGGCTCGGTCTCGATATGTGCGATATCGAGCATCTGCTTGTCACGCACACGCACGGCGACGAGCAGTACGCGATCAACTACCTCATCACGACGCCCGAGGGCGGAACGATGCTGTACGCGCTCGACACCGGGTACTATCGGGACGAG
>PXBQ01000260.1 GCA_003566875.1 Spirochaetaceae bacterium
GGAACGGTACCCTCCGGCGCTCTCCGAGTTGCGCGAGCGTTTGCTTTCCCGCGCGCTGCGCGCGTCCGCCTCTCCCGTACCGAAGTTACACCCGTACTGACCGTGGAGCGTGTCGGCGAGCTCGATCAGATTTCGAGCGTGACAATCATCCTCCGGGTCTCTTGAAACATCAGGGTCTCCGTCCGGGCCGTACTCGAGCGGTCGCTCGACAAAAGCGCATCGCAGACCGCACTCCCGAGCCGCGCGTAGGTCGCCGTGGTGCGCCGCGACCATCATGACTTCGTGCGGAGCGACGTCAAACGTCCGCGCGACGCCGAGGTACGTCGTCGGGTCGGGTTTGTACCGCCGGAACACCTCGGCCGAGAGAATTCAGTCCCAGGGCAGTGCCGCGTTTTTTGCCATGTGCGTGAGAAGCGCGATGTTCCCGTTTGAGAGCGTGCACACGACGTACCGGCGCTTGAGGCGTTCAACTCCTTCCACCGAGCCGTACCAATCGACGACCGTCCCGAACACATCAAGCGCGAGGGCGGGAATCGTCGAGCCCATTGTGCTCTTGGCCCGCAGCGTGGTGGGGTCGTGATGCGGGGCGCGTGTCGGACTCCTGGGTGATAGCCCTAGTCGGTCGTCCAAAATACTGGAGGACCTCCGAGATGGTGGAGAATACCGACCGCAGAACCTGTTTGTAACTCCCTGTAATGCCCCTATGGGCCAGTATGAGCGAGGCGCTGCCTGGCACGATTCGTGCAGTGTCTATCGTGGGTGATCGTCTATGATCAAAGACAACCTTGCGGCGATTCGCACGCTCGAACCGGGAATTCGGATGTACCTGTTCGGGTACTTCGTGTTCATGTTTGGGTACGCCGGGTTGCGTGGGGTACTCATGAACCTGTATATGGTGAGACTCGGTTATAGTGTCGAGACGATCGGGGTGTTGAACGGTCTCGTATACGGTACCTTCGCGCTCTTCGCGCTCCCGGCCGGCTACCTCGCGAAGCGACTCGCCGTACGACCGATGATCGTTGCGGGGGCGATCGTGCTCTTTGCGGCAAACGTTGTTGTGGTCACGAACGAGCTGTTCACCCGCGACGTTGGTCGGTTCGTGATCTACGCGTCCGGTCTCATAATGGGCTTGGGCGGCGCGTTGTTCATCGTGTGTGGCTTACCGTTCCTCATGACGTGCGCTCCGGTACACAAGAACAGCGTGTTCTCGTACCGGTTTCTCGCGTCGCTTCTCGGAGGGTTCTGCGGCTCCGTCCTCGCAGGCTTCCTCCCTTCAGCTCTCGGACACCTATCCGGCGTGAGCACCGAAGACCCCGCGGTGTACCGGCACTCGCTGATCATCGCCGCGGTGATCAGCACGATACCCATCGCTGCGTCGCTCCGCATCGGACGCGTCCGAACGGGGAAACAAACCAGCGTCGAGCGCGACCCACCCACGACCGCTCCGGAGGTTGTTTCGGATGCTGTCCCGGAAAATACTCCAACGGTCGCCGGAGAAGACATTTCCGCCGAATCCCGGCTCGTGTGGATCGTCGGAGCGATGGCGGTGATCAGCTTTCTGTCCTTTATGGGGCACGCGGCCTCGCACGCGTTCTACAATCTGCTACTCGAGAAAGTCTACTCGGTCCCGGTGGCCACGATCGGGACCGTTATCGGCCTGTCACAAATCATCAAGCTGCCGGGTGCTCTTATGGCCCCCTCGCTCACGAAGCGGTACGGGCCGTACCGCCTCATGCTGGCGGGGAACTGCGTCAGGGCGTCGGCAATCCTCGCGATAGCTCTCGCGCCACACTGGATCTGGACCGCTGCGGCGTTGATGGTATCAGCGGTAGCAGACTCCGTGGCGGCAGGCGCAGGCGATCTGTTCCAAATGTCGATCGTGAAGCCCGACGACCGTCCGATGATGGCCAGCGCGGTCACCACGGGAGTTGGCGTGGGTGGGGCGACGCTGCGCTTTGCCGGCGGATTCATCGCGGCCTCATTCGGCTTTAACAACCTCTTCCTGATTTCCGCGGCAGCAAGCTTCGCGTCGGTGATCGTACTCTGGTCGGCATTCCGCAAGAAAGTGAAGGATCTCCTTCCTGATTTTCATACAGTCGCGGCGACGCCCGCCACGGCGAAACCCTTATGAGGAGGATAGGATGAGAGAGCTGTTCGAACCGACCGCGATCGGTTCACTCGAGATGCCGAACCGCTTCGTGCGATCGGCAACGTGGTTGGGCATGGCCGACGCCACCGGGGGCTGCACCAGGAAGCTGATCGCGACGACCGCCGCGCCTGCGCACGGCGGGGTAGGGCTCGTGATTACCGGATTCGCGTTCGTGAGCCCCGATGGCCAGGTCGTAGCGGGTCAGCTCGGCGCGTGCAGCGACCGTCAGATTCCCGGGCTCACGGCGCTCGCCGTTGCGATCCACGAAGCCGGGGTGCCCGCGGTGGTTCAGCTTGTACACGGCGGGGCTGTCGGCAAACAGGTCGGCACGGATCCACTGCACGGACCGAGCGAGATCTCGGGCCCACACGGCGAGCCGGTTCGCGAAATGGACGGGAAAGACATCAACCGGATCACCGGGGAGTTTCGCGCCGCCGCGATGCGGTGCAAGCAGGCCGGTTTTGACGGCGTGCAGATCCACGCGGCGCACGGCCTTCTGCTCAGCC
>PXBQ01000057.1 GCA_003566875.1 Spirochaetaceae bacterium
ATCGCGACCGTTGTCGTGGTTTCATCGCTCCGGTACCACGAAAAGACAGGGTACGCGCCGACCTCGCCGAAAAGGTTGATCGCGGCAAATGTCGTCCGAACCGTCCATCGATACGTGGCGTAAACCGTGTCGGCGTCGAGAGTGAACGTGCGCCGGTACGTCGCGTCGACTCTCGACGGTGCGAAGAGGTCGATCACTCGTGATCCGAAACGCCGCGAGAAAACGATCGTCGCGTTCGGCGAGTACTCGAGAAAGCGCGCGGCGCCGGACCCAGGGAACCCGATGCGATCGGGCGGGGAGAACAGCTCCACGTACGGTACCGCGAGTCCGAGGTATCCGGCGTCCGTCACCGCGTCGAACGCGTCGGCGAGATCGACCGCGAACGTCGTCGATCCCGTGTCGTCGTACACCGCGCGAAGCGACCGGTCGTACTCCAGGCGGACCGTGAGCCCATAAACGCGCGGCCCGAGCGGAAACGGAAGCGCGAGGCGGGCCCCGGCCTCGTGGCGGCGAAAACCGTCGGTCTCCGCGGTGTTCCGCGTCGTGAGACGCGGCGCGAACGAGATTTCACCCGTCGGAAGACCGGCGGTCGCGCGGGCCTCAATCCGCGATCGGCGTTCGATCGAGCTTCCGTCGGCAAACGGAGTAGTGAGAGCGTGTCGCGCGACCCAGGCGGCGCCGTACGTCGACAGGTCGCCGTCGTAACCGTACGAAGTCTGCGTTGCCGAGTACTCCGAACGGATTCCGAACACCCGCGGTAGGAAGCGTGCGCTCGCATTCCACCGCTGTTCGACGCGGTTTGTCGTGGCATCGCCGGTAACCGTTGCGGCGGTCTCAAACGAGTACGTGCCGTAGCCGCCGAGGCCGGCGGTGATCCGGGTCGTTCCCGCGAACCGGGAGTTCGGCGTCGCGTCAAACACATCGGACACCGAGACTGGACCGGTTTCGGGTGCGCGAACGGTGTGGCCGGATGAGAGCTCGAGCGCGTCGGGGACCCCCGCCGCGGTATGGCGTATCTCTGTGCCGATGCCAAAGACGGTCGCACCGAGTATGAGCGACGCCGAACCGAAGGGAGATGCCGTGTCGAAGACGTCGGCCACCCGGAACTCGCCCGTCGCGGTAAACCGTGCGTCGGCGACCGCCGTGACCTCGCCGAACGTCAAAACTGGGCCGGATGCGGCCCACGAGTACGCCGCACGTGCGACGACATCCCATCGCGACCGCACTCCTGACGCGTACGGCTCGGTGAACCGCACGATCCCTGCCGTTTGACCGCCTTCGGGTGTCACCGTGAACTCGATGCGGTGCAGTCGGACCGAACCGGGTGCCGTGTCGCGGAGGACGGCGTTCGCGACGGGTTCACCGTCACAATATACGACGCCGCGCTCGCGGTCGATTTCGATCTTGTGCCACGCGTCACCGCCGGGTAACTCAACCTCTATCGCGATCTCGCCTTCGGCTTCGGTCGACGCGAGCAGGCGCGCGGCCAAACGGAGCTCGCCGGTCGCCGGCGACCCGTCCACCGATGCAACGTGGCGCGCAAAAAAACCAAAAAGCCGGTAGTCGCTTCCGTCGAAAGGCGTGATGTGATCGGCGACACCGACCGCGCCCGCATCGAGGTTCGACCACTCGACCTCGAGCACCTCGTGCGCGGCGGCGATACCAAGGTTTCGTGCGTCGGCCGGTCGGTTTTCGGAAAACGCCCTGTCGATCACGTGGCGCGCGGTGACCACCGCGTCGGTCGCGTCGGCCGAACGAACCGCGCTCACATCGGCGCGGTTGAGTTCAAAAGCCTCGATCGCGATGCGACCCTCCGTTCGGGTGTCGTAGGTTCGGACGACGATAACCCGCACGCCGCGCGCCGCCTCGAGCGCGTCGCGACTCTCGGCGGGCAACTCGGTTAAGTCGAACACCGCCGTTTGGGAGTCGGTCCCGGTCGCGGCCGAGACGCGTCCGATGTACCGAGTCAACACGAGCTCCGGAATCTCCCGGTCGAGCACGCCGTTTCGATTGGCGTCTTCGGTTCCGACGCGCGCCGATCCGATCGTGTGGCCACCGGCCCGCAACGTGACATCCGCGTTCACGTCGGTGAACGGAATCCAGGGGTCGTACTCGTCGCTTCCGCGGTCGATCACTCCGTCGCCGTCGAGGTCCTCGTCGATCGCGCCGATCTGGAGAAAAACATCGACTTCACCCGCGTCAAAATCGAGCGCTCGCCACGTGATCGAGATTTTTGTGACGTCGCGCAGAGTCTCGGCGTCGAGCGCCTCGGCGTAAAACTGCGCACCGACCCACAGACCGTTGCCCGCCGGGTCGTCCGGGTTTAGATCGAACTCGAGGACCGAGAGAGTCTGTCCGGAGGTGGAGTCGCGCGCGGGGTACGGACCGATCCGCCCCCCTTCGGCGTACGGTTCGGGCGGACCGACAGCCGCGGAGTCGATCGGGAGCAACGTGACGTTCCCGAACGCGTCGCGGCTCGTGTGATCGACGAAGAGCGCGCGGCCGCGGGTTCCGTGCGTCAGAGTGTACGGACCGGGACCGTCGATCGGATCGACCGGATCAAACGGCGCCGAAGCGGGGTACATACCACTCGGGGTCGGGGTGACGACGATGCGCCGGCCGCGCGGCGGCATCAGCCGGAGAAGGCCGGTCGTGTTGGGGACCGAAAACCGGGTCGCCGCGTCTACGTTGAACCGTGACCGCTCGAACTCGCCCGCGATCGACGCGGAGACGACGGCGCTCCCGGGGCTCGCCTCAGGATCGACGACGTGCCCGGCTCGGCTCGGATCCCACGTGGCGCCGAGCGCGAGTCGTGCGGTGACAGCGTCGGTCGCCGAGATCGTCGAGCCGATCCCCGCTGCGATCGTCGCCGACTCGATTCCGGGTTGCGAGTACGTTATCTCGATCTTCTCTCGATCGGTCGGCGGTGGGCGCAGCGTGACTGCGCCGTCGGACGCGACCGAGAAGTCGTACGACTCGCGGCCCGAGCGGAACACGCGGACCGTGCCGGGTTGGAAGTCCGGATCGATCCTGATCCGGTCAACCGGTTCAACCCGGCTCGTCTCGATCGCGAGCTCCGCGTACGATTTGGTCCTCACGCGGCCCGGTCCGTACAGCGCGGGGTAGGCGGGGGTCCCCCTCGCGAGTGGATACCGGGCCGCGGGCGAGCGCGGGGACGACGTATCGCCGAGCACCAGCGTCCGTCCGTCGACGGCAATACTCACCGCGTACCGCGGTTCGACCGGCACCGCAGCCCCGGTCGGCGATCGCACGAGCGCCGTCTCGATAGCCGAAGCTTCGCCGGATCCCGCGTCGAGTTCGTAGCGATTTGCGAGTTCGAACGGAGAGAACCGGTTCGGCTCGTACAACAGGAGGTAGTCCTGGCCGGCGACCTCGACGGCGTACTCGTTGAGCGGGCGCCCGAGGTACACCGTCGGGTCGCTCGTGGCGTCGAACCAAAAATCGACCGGCGGGCCGTCGGCGTCGATCAGGCCGTCGACCTCAGCGGCGAGAAATCCTAATCCGAGCGAGGAGTCCCCGACCGGTACGCCGCCGACGGTGTAGTATACGAGAACGCGCCCCAGGGCGCGGCGTCGAAACGTAACGAGGCCGTCGGCCGCGGAGACGGTGAAATCGACACCGGGTTCCGCTACGCGATAGCGCCGGGCGAAGGCCGTGCCGGACTCCTGGACGTCACCCGAGGAGTCTTCAATAAGGATGCGTAGATCCGCAACGCCGGCGTCGGGCAGAACAAAGAACCGGCCCGTCACGTACTCCGAGACGGGAATCCTTGTGCTCTCGAGCCGATTTTTGCCGCGGAACGTTTCGCGTGTGCGCGCGACCCCGTCGTAGCGAAGCATGATATCGGTCCGCGAGCGGTCCGATTCGATCGCCGCATTGATGCCGGGCGTGGGTGCCGTCGTATCGCCGAGTTCGATGAACGGATACGAGGGGAACTCGAATTGACCGTACCCGAGCCGGACGGAGCGCAGCGGTTCGCCCGCAAGCCCGTCGTACCCGAGGAAGAACGACTGAAGCGTGAAGTCGTCGACGATCACGGTCTCAAACGAGAATCGTTCCATCAACCAGAGCGAGAGAACGAGCTCGACCGAGTTGTAGAAAGGATTCGGCGTGAAGCCGGGAAACTGCGACCGGACCGCGCCGTCTTCCCCAAAGCTCCAACCGCCCGCGAGAATACTTCCCGTTGTCCACGTGCCGTCGATGAAGAGGTTAACGTCGGCCTCGCCGAGCCGTGTCGAAAAAATCGCCGCGGGCGCCTCTTCATCGCGTGGTACGAACCGGTCGGCGCCGGGCGGAAGAACCGCATCGGCATCGTGCAGCTCGGCGCCGGCCGGGACAATCGACGCGAAAAGCACCGTTATCGCGATCAGAACAGTCCGCGCGACGTGAGAGATTGCGTGCGAGTTCGCTTTGTTTCCCCGTTTCATGTGTCTCCGTCGCGTCGCCGCAATCGTATCGCAACTCGCGGCGGGTTGCAAACCCGCGACCCCCGAATCATAATGGACGCGATGCCTCTTCAGAAGATCGCGATCGAAATCGATGATGGCCGACTCGCCACGGTCGCGCCGCTCGAGCGGATGTCACGCGGCGAGATCAACATCACGCCGATAGTGGCTCATCAGGAAGACGCCGTCGTCCGCGTCTACCGCGAGAGCGCGCGCGGTCACGACGTGCTCACAACGTTTCGGCTTACGCACCTCACGCGGTTTGGACGGTCGCGGCCCGTGATGCGGCTTTCGACCGTGATCGGACGCCGGGGTAACCTGGTCATTACGGTCTCGGTCGACTCCGTGCAAATAGCGAGACAAACCGTCGAGGTCTCGAAGTACGTCGGAGCCGGACCCTCACGCGCTTACACCGGTGTGATCGCGCTCGCCGTGATCGCGCTCGTGATCGTCGGCGCCGTCCATTTGGTTTTTCGCTCGCCGCGGCTTGCCGACCGCTCAGCGGACCGGCGTCCGGAAGTTACGCGGTCGGAAGCGGCATCCGTCGCCGCGCAGCCGTCCCTACCACCCGCGCGCGAGCGTGAGCGCGAGCCGGCACGCGCCACCGCGCATCCCGAGCCGGCACAAGCGGACCCCGGCCCGCTGGAAACAACGGGACGCGACACCGTGCAACCGGTGGCGCCTCGGGTATCCGATGAGCGCCGCGGTGAGCCTGCGTCGACCGAGCCTGTTAGCACGGTGTACTTCGCACCCGATAGCGCGCAGTTGAGCGACGCCGCGGTTCGTGAGCTCGAGGCGGAGTTGGCGGGGATTATCGCCGCGGTTGCCGCGGGGCTTCAAGTCGCGGTCGAAGGACACTGCGCGCCGGCCGGATCGCGTGAGTTTCTGCTCGCGCTCTCTCGCGAAAGGGCGGAGGCGGTCGCGAATTTTCTCGTCGATTCCGGCCTTCCGGCGCCGGATCTGATCGTTGGGTACGGTGCCGATCGAGTGATCACGTCGGACTCGGACCGACTGCACCTCAACCGCCGCGTAGAGATCGTGCTCGCATCGCCGAATACTCGGTAATTCACTTGACCGATCGCGGGCACCGCCGGTTATAATGCCCGGACCACACCGGGATGCGATTAGGTGCCGGGTGGGCGAGGCAAAAATGGTCGTATCGATGATTCAGCTTATAATCGAGCTTCCCGAGGCGACGTCGATCAAGGATAAGCGCCGCGTCGTGAGCTCTCTCCGGTCGCGGATTATTCGTCGCTTTCACATCACGGCCGCCGAGGTGGATCTGCAAGACAGCCTGGGATTTGCGCAGATCGCCGGCGCGGTGGTTTCAAACTCGCGGATCTACGGCGAAGGGGTCATGCAGAAGGTTTTACGTTTTGTCGAGGACGAAAGCGACGGCAGTGTTCATGACGTTCAGATTCACTCGGAGACGTTCTGATCGAGTCACGATGGGACGACGAAAAGATCCATAAGGTTGAAGTCGCTCGGGATCGAGTTTGACGGCCGTTCCGACGCGCCGAGTTCAAACGAGAAGTAATGGTGAAACGGCTCGAATTTCTGCTCTTCGACCCGGAGGCAAAACTCGAAAGCCCTTTTCTCACCCGTCGAGCCGGCCGGAACAGGCGCCGGCCGGAACAGGAACGTGCCGGGTGTTTGGTTCGAGACGGTGTATGGATTCTGCCACCGGTTGTCGACCATCTCGGCGGTCCGGCCGTCGAACAGCAGTTCCACTTCGACCTCGGCGAGCGGTTCGAACGTGGCACCGTTGATCAAACGCCCTTTGATCGTCGGAAAGACGTAACACGGCCCATCGATACTCGACGGGGTTTCAAGAACGTCGTCGTAGTAGTCACGGCGGAACGCGGTGACCCGACGAAGCGCCTCGTGCGCGAGCACGGCAATGTCCGCAGCATCCTGCGAATTGTCGCCGAACTCAGACTCCATGTGCGCGTGGCCGCGCACCGACGTGACGTATCGTGGAGCAATCCGGTTCAGGACGAAACACGCCGCGTCGAGCCGGCACTCGGGTTGCGTGCAGTACTCCCTCGACGCGGAGGCGGAGTCGCATATCTCATCGATGAGCCTAATGACTTCGTCTTCGAGGAGATTATGAATCTCCACTTGACGTACCCTTACCGAATTGGTTGATCTCGAGTATGTCCTGATGCGCCTCGATCGCCTCACGAAAGTCCCGAATCGTCTCTTTCAGCGAGAAGTAGTTCAGTCCTGCGTAGTATATTTTCGAGAATACGGTGTACGAGATCTCTTCCTGAGTCGCCTGAATGTTCACGTAACACCCGTACTCGTAGCAAATCCGGAGCATCTCGTCGACGCGTTCGCGGACGAACTCCGAGAGAGTCGGCGAGAAAGAAAACGTGAACGCGAGTTCGAGGAACTTGCTGTCACGGTCGATGAAAATCCCGCCCTGAAACCCTTCGTCGCTCTCGAAACCCGCCGAGTACGTGTCTTCATGAGCGTCGCCGTCGAGTACCTCGTAACCGAGCTCGGCAAAAAGCACCCGGACGCGGCGAATTCTCTCCTTCATGAGCTTTGAATACTTCATCAGAACCCCAATCCCATTTGTTGAACCGCCAGTCTACATGATTTCCCGGGTGGGATCAATCGTGTATCGTGGATTGCCCGGCTGCGTGCCGTCGCGAGAAAAGACCGAGCACCAATCGAATCGCGCGTCCGCGTACTCAGGGTCGACGATGATGCGAACACGGCGAAGCGTTCGTGTGAATCCCGTCACGACGTCGGCGTCGAACACCGTTCCGACCGACCTGTCGCGGAACTCGATCGGGATCTCAAACGAAACGTCCTCGGGCACATCGATCACGACCGACTCGGGCTCAACGGATCGGCCCACCACGCGCGATAATACTCGCGACAAATCGGCCTCGGTTTTTTCGCGGTAGACCATATCGGCGAGCCGCGTGTGCGCCTCGATCGAGGAATCGAAAACTTCTTCGTGCACGATCTTGAATAACTTTCGACGCGTGACGTTTTTGATCAGGCGAAAAGGAGCGAACTCGGTCCGCTCGGCAAGGCGCACGAACGAGTCGTCGTCGAGCCCGTATAGGTCATCCGGTTTCCAGACACCGTTCCGCAATGCAAGGTGAACCGCGCGTTTGATCATTGCCGTCGCAACTCGGACCGTGTGGTGCCAGTACACCGCGCGGTACATGAGGTACTTCGAGAAGAGAACGCTTTCGAGTGCCGTTACCCCGTCGGGACCGAGCGAAACGCCGGTTTCGGCGTCCGGCACGATACGGGAAATCGCGAAATCGATATCTTGAACGCCGTACGGAACGCCGCAAAAGTACGCATCGCGACTCAGGTAGTCGAGTTTGTCGGGATCGAGCGGGCCCGACAAGACTCGCCTGAAGAATTCTACCTCGGCGTCGCTTCCCGCGTCGATCGACGTATCGACTATTGCCGCGACGCGTGCGGCGTCGACGCCGACCGTGTTCTCGATCCGATGACGGATCGGCTCGCGCGATACGATCTCGCCGGTGAGCTGCTCGTGATCTTTGAGCGGCAGTTCCTTCATGCTGTGCGTGTACGGGTAGTGGCCGAGGTCGTGGACAAGCGCTGCGCAGAGGAAAGCCTTCACGCCTTCGACGTCGACGTCGAACGCGTCGTGCGAAGCGAGTGCGCGGATCATCCGGCGGGCGATATGGAACACACCGAGCGAATGTGAGAATCTCGTGTGTGTCGCGCCCGGATACACCAAGTGTGCAGGCCCGAGTTGCCGGATACGCGTGAGCTGCTGGAACGGCTCTTCGTTGACGATTGCGATCAGCGCGTCCGACACCATGATGTTCTTCCAGAGCGGATCACGTATCGGGCGGCTGTAATCTGTGTCGAGGTGGCGGATAACGGAGTTTCGACGATCCACGCGACAAGCGTATACCGCCGCGCGGACCGGTGTAAAGCAGGCGGGTGCACCACGCGCACGAGTTCAGCGGCCGATTGTAGATCGTTCGTGCATTTGGTACGATCTCGGTACGATGCGACGACGAAGTATTACCGCCTTTGCGATCATCGCGATTCTCTCTACCGCCGTGGCGATGTCGTTCCTTCGGGTGCAACGCGGACCGGCCGAAGCCGTCACCGAGTCCGGTTCCGCGGCCCGATCCGAGACGTCCGAGCCTGCGGCAGCCGAACGGTCGACGGAATCCGAGCGCATCTCGCTGACGATGCGCAGATCGGACCCCGACAATGCACGCGGTTCGGACCGAACGAACGTAACGTTGGCGGGGAACGCAGACCTTTTCCTTCTTCGCGCGGCGACGCGTCGACGGATCGTACCTGAGGACTTCACCCTTGGGCCGCTCGCCGACCGTTTCGCGACCGATTCACGGGTCCGCTCGATCAGAGAGGTCGCGACCCGCCTTATCGACGACTTCGCCGCCGCCACGCCGACCGGCGACGCGTTCGTGCCCGAGGCGCGCTCGGGACTGTTGCGACGGTTGATCTCCGACCGCGATGCCGGGCCGACGGTCGAGCGGGCGCGCATAGCGGCTCCTCAGTTTGTCGACAGCGAAACCGCGGAGCTCGAAGTCGTGCTGTTCTCGCGGGAAGGGCGAGCGTCGGCCGAGATTTTTCTTGAACGTGTCTCGGGTAGGTGGTACGTTTACGGTTATACCGTCGACGTCGATGCGCTCGCCCGGCGGTACGTCCGGCCGCAGGAAAAATTCGAGCCGTCGACATCGACGCGAGTAATGCCCGGCCTGTGACCGCGTAGTTTCAGGGAGGTCCTATGGCACAGACGATAAACCACGTCGAAAAAGAGTTCATTTTCGACACGACGCGTGAAGACGAGTCGGAGTTCGTGATCGTGTCCGACGTCCGGAGGATCTCTTCAACACTCGCATCGCAGAGCGAGGAGTTCCTTCAATTTCGGTGCGAAGAGACGTTCCCCGAGCGGTCGAACGTATCGGTGTACTTCAGGTTCCGCGGCCATCCGATGACGTTCAAAACGCGGGTGCGAAAATCGACGCCGGGTTCGCTCACTTTGCGACAACCGCGAGTCCTTTATCGTGACCTTTCCCGCAGGTACGAGCGCATCGAAACGCCGGCCGGGATCGGTGTCTCGTTTCTGCACAAGGGCCGACGCGTTTCGCTCGCATTTCCCGAGTCGACGAGGTACGTCGAAGTCGAGACGCCGAACACGGTCAAGGATTTCGACGCGTCGCGTCTTCAAGCGTTGCTCGAGAGTTTTCGCGTCGATGCGCAGCAGCACGCGACCGAGGCAAAGATCGTGATGTTCCGTGCGCGGTCACCGAGCTCGCCGCAGGAGAAGATCGTCGCGCGAACCGGAAAGGTACTGATGCTGCCGTTTTACTCGGGAAAACCCGACGAACTGTCGGAGTTAGCGTCGGAGAATCTTCTCTCGGCCGCCGAAATCACCGAAGACGCGGACGCACTCGAGAAGGCGGTCGCCGGGCTGAAGTCGCAGGGGCTGCATCACGAGATGTACTGCCCGATAATGTACTTGCAGTACGTTGTCGGATACCTGTACTTCATCAAAACGGGACGCGACACGGCGGGTTTCGATACCGCCGCGGTTGAATTTGCTCTTCAGATGGCGCACGTTTTTGCGTACTCGCTGAAGGCCAACGGTTACTTCGCCTCCGATGAAAGTGTCCCCGAGTACCTAACGACCGATCTCATCGACATCAGCGCAACGGGAATCCTGTTCTCCTGTCCGACCGAAGAGGTAGACCTGAGCCTCTACACCGATATCGAGATCATGCTTTCGATCGACGAGGCCGACGTGCCGATTATCGGGCGGGTCGTGCGGAAGTTTGCCGACGAGACGCGAACGTTCTACGGTGTCAACTTCCTGAGAATCGCCGAACCCGACCGAGACCGACTCGTCGAACGATTGTACGGGAAGGATAGTACGTCGGGGTTTCTTGTTCCCACCGCGGACGAGGGCGCGACGTCACCGGAGTGAATGAAAGTTCCCTTTTTGTAACGCTTTACTAATTGGGCTCGTCGTTCGATACTAGTACGACGACCATGGTGTATTTTATTCTTGTCGAGATCGCAGGTTACCGTCAGTTGGTGAAGCTCCGTCCGAACGTTGTGCGTGAGGTCGAGCGTGTACTCACGAACGAATTCCTGACGCGCGGCGGCGTGCTCGAGCCCGCCGAGAGCGGGTGTATTCTCGCTCGGTTTGAGAAACTCACGACGAGCGACCAGGCGAAAGTTGCCGAGAGCTTAGTTGCTGCGCGCGACGAGCTGCTCGGGCGCGCGGACGATCTCTCGGGATTCTCGGTCCTGCTCGATCAGTGTGCAGCCGGATGCGATGACGAGAGTCTCCGGCGCATGAGGGATATTCTGACGACCCTTCCGGTCGATGACGCCGCGTGGATTACGCGGCACGCTTCGCTGTCGATGGCCGTTTACCTCGAGTACGAGAGCGACGGTCCCGCCCTGCGCGTGGTAGGGCGTACGCACGACACCGGCGGAAACGCCGGGAGGATTGAGAGTTTCGCGGCCACGCGACTGAAGACCGAAGAACTTCTCGACGCCTTATTTGCGGCTCGCGACGGCGGCCTGATCGTCGTCCAAGGGAGCGATGCCGACGGACTCGATTACGCGATCGACGCGGCGGTGAGCTCTTTCGTCGGGCCAAAGATTACTGCGCTCGACGTACGGCCGCGCCGGATCGCTGAGTACCCGTTTTCTCCTCTTGAGACGGTCGTCGGTGCGTTCGGTCTGAACGAAACGCCGCATTTCCTTAACTCCGCCGAGCGTGCGGTATGGGAGTCGCGCTCGGCCCTGCTCGAGTATATAACGAAACGCGAGCCGCGACCCGAGTTGTTCGACGCTGCGGCCCACGATTTCCGTATCGCTTTTATGCTTTTCTTGCGCTCGTACGCGCGGAGGGCCGAATCGGTGATGTCGGCGCCGTGTCTCGTGATTCGGTCAATCGACCGGATCGCGACGCCCGCGCTCGAACTGCTTCGCGCGTGTCTTGACGACGTCGGCGGATTTGTCGTCGTGGCCTCGTCGGCCGAAGAGGTTCCTGCGGTATTTCACGATGTGCAGCACGCGACTGTGTACGCGTCGGATGTTACCCCCGCCGAGATCGAAGATTTTGTGAAAGACGCCGGATGGAGTATTCGGCCTTCTGAGACCGCTGCGATCCTGCGCGCGAGCAACGGGAAACGACTCTCCGCGTTCCACTCGATCTGCCTCTTGGTCGGTCGGCACGCGCAGTTCGCCGACGGAGCGCCCACACGCCACGTGATCGAGAATCTCGAGCGCGAGCCGCTTTTTGCGTTGTACGCGGGGTCTCTTCTCGACGGATCGGCATCGCTCGACGAGTACTACGCCATCCTTGAGCCGTGCGGCGTTGATCCGAGTTACGCTCCCGAGATCCTCAAAGAGCTCGCGACGCTCGGCTTGATCCCCGACG
>PXBQ01000170.1 GCA_003566875.1 Spirochaetaceae bacterium
CGGTCGCTCGAAGTCTGCAGTAAAACCGGCATCGACGCTCTCGTTGTGATCGGCGGCGACGACTCAAACACAAACGCCGCGTTGCTCGCCGAGTACTTTATCGCGAGAGGCTCGGCGACGCAGGTCATCGGCGTCCCAAAGACGATCGACGGGGATCTCAAGAACGAGTACATCGAGAGTTCCTTCGGATTCGACACGGCGACGCGAACGTACGCCGAGCTTATCGGAAACATCGAACGCGATGCCACGTCGGCGAAAAAATACTGGCACTTCATCAAGCTCATGGGTCGCTCGGCTTCGCACATCGCTCTGGAGTGCGCACTGTTGACCCAACCAAACATCTGTTTAATTTCGGAAGAGGTAGCCGACGATGAAATGACGCTCGCGCAGGTCGTCGACTCGGTAGCGAACGCGATCGCAGCGCGCGCAAAACTCGGCAAGGACTTCGGCGTAGCGTTGATCCCCGAAGGCTTGATCGAGTTCATCCCGGAGGTCGGCGCGTTGATCACCGAACTCAACACGATCATCGCGCGCGACGCGGCCGAGTTCTCGCAGTTCACATCGCTCGAAGACCAGTCGGAATGGATCGTGAAGAAACTCGACGCGAACTCCGCGGAGGTGTTCTCGACGCTGCCGCGCGATATCAAGAGCCAGCTGCTGCTCGACCGCGATCCGCACGGAAACGTTCAGGTGTCGCGGATCGAGACCGAAAAGCTCGTGATCGAAATGGTCGAAGACCGGTTGGCCCAGATGAAAGCCGCGGGTGAGTACACGGGAAAATTCAGCGCGCTCGCGCACTTCTTCGGGTACGAAGGTCGGTGCGCGTTTCCGTCCAACTTCGACGCCGATTACTGCTACTCGCTCGGCTTCACAGCGTTTCTCTTGATCGCGAACGGACTCACGGGGTACCTCTCGTCGATCCGGAATCTCGCGCACTCGGCGGATAAATGGACCGCGGGCGGCGTTCCGCTCACGATGATGATGAACATGGAACAGCGGCACGGACACAAAAAACCGGTTATCCGGAAAGCGCTCGTCGAGCTCGACGGAACGCCGTTCAAGACGTTTGCCGCGGCGCGCGCCGCGTGGGCGGTCGAGACGTCGTACGTCTACCCCGGCGCGATCCAGTACTTCGGCCCCGCGTCGGTCGCCGACGCACCGAGTATCACGATCCGGCTCGAACACGGCGTTACCGTGTAACGACCGGGGAGATTTCTCGATGATCGTCGTCGTCGGCCGGAACAGCACGTGGCAAAAAACTTACCGATGCGGCTCGGTCGCGCGCGGCGAGGTGAATCGCATCGACGAAGTGATCGAGTCACCCGCAGGCAAGGGCTCGAACGTCTGCCGAGCGCTCGGCGTGTACGACGTCGCGTGCGAGCTGCACGCGTATATCGGCGGACCGACCGGCGACAAGTTCGCCTCGGCGTGTGAGCTCGACGGAATACGGTCGCGCTTCACGCGCATTGCCGGAGAGACCCGCGTCTGCGTCACGCTGATCGAAGCCGACGCGACCGTGACCGAACTCGTCGAGCCCGCGCCGCCGGTCACGGACGACGAAAGTAGAGACGCCGAGGCACTCACGCTCGGCGCGCTCGACTCGGCGTCGATGCTCGCGATCTGCGGCACCGCGATGACCGGGGAGAGCGAGGACTGCTACCGGACGCTCGTTCGGGGAGCGAAAGACCGCAACGTCCCGGTCGTGCTCGACTCGTACCGCCGGCACGGCCGGCGCGCACTCGAAGCGGGGCCGGATATCGTGAAAATAAACCGTGACGAGCTCGCCGAGCTCACGGGGCTCCCGGTAGACACCGAGACATCGCGAATAGCCGCGTACCGCGACCTGATCGAACGCTTCGGAGTCCTCTGGGCCGTGATCACGAACGGGAAAGACGGTGCCGAGGCCTTCAACGGGCGGACGCTCGTCCACGTCCGGCCCCCGGCGGTCGCCGCGGTGAACCCGATCGGGAGCGGCGACTCGGTGACCGCCGGCATGCTCGCGCGGATTCTGGAAACCGAAGGCAAATTCTCGGACCGCTATCGCGACGCGGATCTCTTGCGCGCGGCGCTTGCCGAGGGCGTCGCTGCGGGCACGGCGAACTGCCTCAGCGAGAAACCCGGCTACATCGACCGAACGACGCTCACGAAAGTCCGATCGGGCATCGTCGTCGAACAGCACGACATCGCGTAGACGTCATACGCGCGACTCGATCATTCCCGCAATCTGATCCGCGGAGAACTCAACGGGATGGTTCTTGCCGGATGTATCGCGCACGACGCGTTCTACGTCGCCCGCGGTGAAACCGTACGCACCGAAGTGCGGTAGGTCGGCGACTTCCTCGAACTCCAGGAGAACATCGATGAAACGACGGCTCGCCGATACGTCGTCGCCGACCACATCGTCGGCGAGAGCACGAGCGCACGCGGCGTACCGGTTAATCACTCGCGTCTCGTTTTCCCGAAGCGCCTTTTCGATAGTCGCCGTGACCGTGACCGGCAGAAGGTTTCCACACACGACGCCGTGCGGAATAGCGCAGACCGCGCCGATCGGCGACGCTGCTCCGTGGACCAGGCCGAGCCCCGCGTTTGCGAGGCAAACCCCGGAAAGGTACGCGGCGTACGCCATTCCCGCGCGCGCCCCGACGTCTCCGGGCTCCGCGAGAGTACGTCGAAACGAGCCCGCGGCGTACGCGAGCCCCGAAAGCGCGAGCGCGTCGGTAAACGGCGTCGCCTTCGTCGAGACGTAGGCTTCCACGAGCTGCGTGATCGCGTCGAGCCCGGATGCCGCCGAGACCTCACGCGGGCAGCCGACGTGCAGCTCGGGATCGATGATCGCGACGCGCGGCACGAACGCGTCGTGACGGAGCGACTTTTTGTACCCATCCGCGCCGAGACGCGAAATCACCGCGTTCTTCGTCGCTTCTGCCCCGGTACCGGCGGTAGTCGGGACGGCAATCACCGGAAGCGTCTCTCCGGTCGGCTCCCTGTCACCGACTCCCTCGAGATACCGTTCGATCGAGTCGGGCATCCGGGCGGCGGCACCGACCGCCTTCCCGAGGTCGACGGCGCTGCCGCCGCCGATCGCGACGACGAGATCGACCGAGTGCTTCCGCGCGTGTTCGGCGGCAGCGTCGACCTGCGCTGCGGTCGGCTCGCCGTCCCCACTGTAGTCGCAGAGATCGAGCCCCGACGCGGATAGCTCCGCTAGAAGATTATGCCACGCTGACGTTCTGCGAATAGAGCCGCCACCGGTCACGATCAAGACCCGCCGCGCACCGTAGACTGCGACGGTTTTGGCGAGATCGACGATCGCGCCCGCGCCGAAAACGAGCGTAGGTTGGCGTCCTACGGTAAATTTTTCTAATTTCTCCATCCGGTAACCTCCGATATGAGCTGACACGCACGATTGTATCGGTCGTCGGGCTTGATGTCGACGAGTTTCGTGGATTCGTGGATTTAGAACACAAAACTAACGGAAAAACCACTTTTGTTGAAAGTTTTCGGTTGTGTTGGACGGCATTTGGCCTTATGATGGAGTGACAGCACAAAACCCACGTGCAGAGTCTCACAACGCTAGGAGGATAGGATATGAAGAAGTTCACCTTGGTGCTCGTCGGTCTCGTGGTCTTGTTACCGTTCACACTCACGGCCCAGAACGTATACGACTCGTTCGGCGCAATGAGCGCATGGCGGGCCGGTTCCGGCGACTGGGCGGCAACAAATGGCGACTTGATCCAACGAGACAAGAACGCGGGCATCGCACGAGTCGATCGACCGTACCGCCAATCGGGCGAGGTCACGGTTGAGTTCGCCGTTCGGTACATCGACGGAGGCTTCAAGAGCGAGGCGGATGCGATGCGCGGTCACTACCACGGTGGGTTCGGAATCCACGTCGGCGTGAGGAACCCGGCGCTCGGGAAACGCGCATGGGGTAACGGCGAGTCCGTCTTGATGTGGCTGAACCTCGACACGCGACCCGAAACGCTTAGAAACTACCCTGAACACTACGGATTCCGCGCTCAGATCTACCGAAGCACGAGCAACGTCGACATGGACCTCATCCGCGATCCCGCTCTGCGACCGATCATCGGCACCGACGCGATGACGCTCGATATTATCGCCGCTCTTCGTGACGCCGGAATCATGGTCACGGTCGATGACCTCGTGTACCTGCTTGCCGCGCACATGAACGAGTACTGGCCGATCGCGATTCAGTTCAACACCGTCACCGGAGACGTCTGGGTAGAAGACCCGACGCTGCCGGGGTTGTGGTACTGGATGCAACTCGACCCGTCGTTCCTCAGAGGAGATTACGTCGCTCTCCGGACGAACAGCCTCTCGCTTGGGGTCGACTTTTTCCAGGCACGGTCGCATTAACCGAAGATCTCGGGAAAGAGCCGCTCCGCACGGAGCGGCTCTTTTTTTTGCGCTAAACGCGCCGTGATCCCGCCAATGCCGTTAGGATAAGGTCCATCGCGTGAACGTCTTGCCGGCAGTAGCGGCGGAGCGCGTCGATCACGTCGTCCTCGTCGGGTTCCGGCCTGCCCGAACGGCGGCCGGAAAGCAGCCGTCGATACGCGGCGTTCGCGTCGCCGCCGTCGGATATCGCGAGGCCGTCGTACCCGCCGTCGGTAATAAGAGGAAGAACGACCTTCAGCGAGCACTTACCTTTTTGATCGGGATGGTAGTACGCGAACGCCTCAAACGGTTCGAGTAGATCGATCGTCCTATCGGCGCGCTCGATGAGCTCGCTCGCGTGCGCAGGAAACAACTCCGCAAGGCGCCGCAGAACCCGCTTTTCGAACTCCGCCCCGAACGAGACAATCGAACCCGAACCCGCAGTCGCGTCGAGCAATGACTCGACAAATCCCCGCTGGTCGCAGACTCCTTGTTGGTCGCAGACGCTCGGCGAGACGACACCCCATTTCTCGGGTTTCCCGCCGACCGCTCCGTTCGGTGCAGATCGCGCTGGAGGATGCGCGAGAATTCTCGCTACGTACATGAACGGCACGTGTTCCCACGGCCTCGTCCCGGGAAACGGCGGAATCGCCGATGAGATCGCTTCGAAATCGAGCAGGACCGCGGGGTACGCGATTGTGTCGAGGAACGCCGAAATCGCGTCATAGTCACGATGTTCGTGACGCGAGATCACTGCATCGCGCTGAATTCGTTGCGTCGGGCTGAGTCGGTACTCTGCGGGGATATCTGAGATACGAGAGATACCGTCCGATGCGAGTTTTTCCGGGAGCCGCCCGGCCTTGTGAAGAGTCGCCGGATCGTCGCGATCTTTCGCCGTCGCGCCTCCGCAGTACGGACACGCAGTTCGTTTGCCGCACGGCTGCGCGGCAGAAGGATCAGCGGCCGCGAGCAACGCCGCGTACCGCAAGATTCGCTGCTCGACTCCATCCCGTTTCATGAGTCGGTTCGAAACGTCGGCGACGACGAACAACGCATCAGGATCGAGCTCGACGCCACGAACGTACTTCTTGTCGATGTGATACACGTGCCAAAAATCGACCGGAAATCCGGCGGCGGCGAAGAGGTATCGACAGAACTCGAGTTCATCGAGGTACCTCGCGCGGACACCGGTTCCCGGGCCGAACAGGACCGCATACCGCCGCCCCCTCTTTTCGTACACCGCGTCGACGGTCGCGCTCAGCCCGGCGTACCGGACCTCGTGCCGAAAAACCGCGTTGGGAAGAATCGACGCGCCGAGTTCGGCCGTCGACGCGCGGTCATCGTCGGGTTCAGACGGCTCCTCAAAAAGCGCCCGCTCGCACCGTGCCGCGCGCGCGTACATTGTCTCGTTCAGAATCACTCACGCCCCGTCGATATCAACGCGTGCGTATCGATCGCGATCTGCAGTTCCTCATTTGTCGGTTCGACCACGATCGCGACCGGAGAGTAGTCCATCGAGATAAGCCCCTCGCGTGGTCCATTTTCCAGGTTCTTCCGGTAGTCCATCACGATCCCGAGGTTCTCGAGACGATTGCAGATTCGCTCGCGCATGCGCGTCCCGTACTGCCCGATTCCGCCGGTAAAGACAAGAATGTCGACCTTCACGAGGTTCGCGGCGTATGAACCGATGTATTTCCGGATGCGGTACGCGTACACGTCGAGCGCTTCGATGGTATTCCGGTCTCCGCGCTCGGCGGCCGCCTCGAGGTCGCGCAGATCGTTCGAAAGCCCTGAAAGTCCGAGCAGACCGCTTTCCTTGTTCAGCATCGTGTTCAGCTGCTCGGGCGTGTATCCGCGTTCGAGCAAAAAAAATACAATCGCCGGGTCGAGGTCGCCGCTGCGCGTACCCATCATCAACCCTTCGAGCGGTGTGAACCCCATCGACGTGTCGACCGACTTGCCGTTGTTGATCGCGGTGATCGACGCTCCGTTCCCGAGGTGACACGAGATCACGTTCGTGTTCTCGATCGATCGCTTCATGAACTTCACGGCCTGGTGCGCGACGTACCGGTGGCTCGTTCCGTGAAACCCGTACCTGCGAATCTTGTACGTGTCGTAGAGCTCCCGCGGAATGCCGTAGAGAAAAGCCGCAGGCGTCAATGTCTGGTGGAACGCCGTATCGAAGACCGCGACGTTCTTCTTACCGGGCAACCTTCGCATCGTTTCCCGAATTCCGACAAGATTCACCGGATTATGGAGCGGCGCTAGCTCGTTGTTCTTCTCGATTTCGGCGATTACCGCGTCGTCGATGATCACCGACTCTGAGTACCGCTCGCCTCCGTGCACGACGCGATGCCCGATTCCCGAGATCTGCTCGATGTCCTCGAGTATCCCGTTCTGCGAGTCGGTCAGCGCGGCCGCGACGGCCTCGACTGCCGCGCCGTGGTCGGGCGCGTCGAGTTCGCGCGAGATCCGTCCGTTGATACCGTCCTGCTGAATCAAGCTTCGCTTTCCGCCGATTCGCTCGACGACGCCTTTCCCGAGGCTGTCACGCGCCGGCATATCGTACACTTCGTACTTGAGCGACGAACTCCCGCAGTTTACGACCAGAATCTGATCGCCGGTTTGAGTCTTGTTTTTCATGATTTCTCCGTGTGAGCGGCGTTCACCGACTACTGCGAGGCGAGAATCTGCTCTACGACGTCGATGTTGTGCTCGGCGTCCGGATCGTCGTCGATCTCGAGTACCCGCCTATACCCTTCGTACGCATCTTCGAACCGCTCGAGTCGGAAGTACGCGTTCGCGCGGTTGAATATCGCTGCGACAAATGTTCGGTCACGTTCGATCGCCGCCGTGAAGTCGGCGACCGCTTCTTCATACCGGCCGAGATCGTAACGTACGATGCCCCGATTGTACCATACCTCCGACAGATGCGGCGCAGTCTCGAGAACGTCGGTGAAAAGCCGATCCGCAGTCGTCATGTCGCCTCGGCGATACGCGCCGTGCGCGCGCTCGAGACGGTCACCGAGATCTCCCGCCATCTCGGCCATAAGCATCGCCGGAAGCAGTGTCAGGAACACCACAAAAGCGCGTACGGCCGTTCTCCGCGTGAAAAGTGAGCCCTTTCGACGTCGCATTCTGGTCCCCTTTGCCCTCAAATGTACCCGGTTTTTCGAGAGGTTTCAACACGGCACACGCGCGTGTTAAGATCGCCTCCGTGCCGTCGCATATCACGCACGCCTTGCATATCGAAGAGTTGCTTCGTTCCTTGACCACGCGCCCGGGGGCCGACCACACGCCGACGCTGTTCCACTACCTGGGGGCGCAAGGACCGGACCTCTTCCTGCACAATCGCAGGCGACGACCCTCGGGCCTGCGATACGGAGCGATAATCCACCGTGGTTCCATCGGCCGCCTCATTGGCGCGATGCACGACGCGGCGTCGGCGCTCGAACCGCCCGCCTACAGATCGGCATCCGAGTTTATTCTTGGCTTTGCCGCGCACGCGGTACTCGATCGCGCGTGTCATCCGTTCATCAACTACTTCGCCGGACGATGGAATCCATCGCGCCCCGAGAGCAAAAAAAACCGCGGTATGCACTCGTTTCTCGAACGTTTGCTCGATGTCGAGATGCTCCGGGCGCTCCGTTCGGAAACGCCGCGCGAGTACGACTTCGCACGCCGCCTCGGGTCCGAGAATGATGCGCTCGGCATCATTGCGCGAATCGTCCCGGATGCGCTTGCGGCGACGTACCGGTCGGCGGAGAGCGACCGGCATCTCGCCGACCGGCTTGAAAACGCGGTGCTCGACTCGTACGGTTTTTACCGGTTCATAAACGATGTCTCGCCGGACACAGCGGCGCGGCTCGCACGGCGCCGCGCGGACGGCAGCATCGAACCTCTGTGGCTCACGGTCGTTCACCCGCCTTTCTTGCCGGACGACGTCGACTTTTCGAACGACCGCGGATCGCGCTGGTTCCATCCGTGTGCCCCCGACATCCCGCGAACGGAGTCTTTTCACGACGTCTTTGCGCGAGCTGTGCGCGACGGCATCGCTGCACTGGCCGGCATCATCGAAGCCCGCGAGACGCCGGACGCCGCGGACCGAATTCACTCGATCGTCGGGGACGAAAACTTAAGCGACGGTGGTCCGGCCGGAGCACGTTGCGGAGAGTTCATCGCCGACCCACTCCCGCTTCGGGCGGCGCTCGACCGGCTCCGCGAAAGGATCGACCGCGAGACGCGGTAATCAAGTGGTTGGCACGGCTCGCCTTCGGGCCGGCTCGAGTGACATAGATCAAGTGCCCCCTTGAGCGAAACGCTCAACATCGGTAGAATGGCCATCCGAGTTTGCCCACGTATACGCCTGAACGGCGAAAGAAACGGCATCCCGTAAGGACTTTTTTAAATGATCACAGCTTCAAACATCACTCTTTCTTTCGGACAACAAGCGTTGTTCAAGGACGTGAACATCAAGTTCACTCCCGGTAATTGTTACGGAGTCATCGGCGCGAACGGCGCCGGGAAATCGACCTTTCTCCGGATTCTCTCGGGGGATCTCGAACCGGACACCGGCGAAGTCATCGTCGGAGCGAATGAACGGATCGCGGTACTGCAACAGGATCAGTTCAAGTTCGACGACCACACGGTTCTGCACACGGTGATCATGGGGCACAAGAGAATGTACGACGTGATGATCGAGAAAGACTCGTTGTACGAGAAACCGGACTTCAGCGAAGCCGACGGTATGCGCGCATCCGAGCTCGAAGGATTGTTCGCCGAGATGGGCGGCTGGGAGGCCGAGCCCGAGGCGGGACGTCTTCTCTCAGGGTTGGGACTCACCGACGAGTTTCACGGCAAAAAAATGTCCGAGCTCGAAGGTGGCCAAAAAGTGCGCGTCCTGCTCGCGCAGGCCCTGTTTGGTGCACCCGACATCCTGCTTCTCGACGAGCCGACGAACAACCTCGATCTCGAGTCGGTGTCGTGGCTCGAGGATTTCCTTTTTAACTTCAAAAACACCGTGATCGTCGTGTCGCACGATCGTCACTTCCTCGACAAAGTCTGCACGCACATCGCGGACATCGATTTCGGCAAGATCACGCTGTACGTCGGGAACTTCGACTTCTGGTACCACTCGAGTCAACTCGCGCGAAAACAGTTGCGCGACGACAAAAAGCGCCGCGAGGACAAGATCGCCGAGCTCAGAACTTTTGTCCAGCGATTCTCGGCGAACGCGTCGAAATCGCGGCAGGCGACGAGTCGTCAGAAGCTCATAGAGAAACTCTCGATCGACGACATCAAGCCGTCGAGCCGTAAGTCACCGTTTATCAAGTTCGAACCCGAACGCGACTGCGGAAAGAGAGTCCTGACGATCGAGAAACTCTCGAAGTCGGTCGACGGCGAGCAGGTTTTGTCGAACTACTCGATGACGGTGAACCCGACCGACAAGATCGCGTTCGTCGGGCCGTATCACCACACGAAATCGCTGCTTTTTCGAATCCTCGCGGGTGAACTCGAACCCGACGACGGAGGCTACGAGTGGGGAGGCACGATCTCACCGGCGTTTTTTCCTCGCGACAACTCCGAGCACTTCGATTCGGACATGAGCATCGTACAGTGGCTCCGCCAGTACACCGAGGTCGAGGAAGAGTCGTACGTGCGTGGTTTCCTCGGTCGCATGTTGTTCTCGGGTGATGAGTCGCTGAAACCGGTTCGCGTGTTGTCGGGTGGCGAAAGAGTCCGCTGCATGTTCTCGAAGCTCATGCTCGCGCGGCCGAACACTCTGATTCTCGACGAGCCGACAAATCACCTCGACCTTGAGTCGATCACGGCTCTCAACGACGCGTTAATCGATTTTCCCGGGCCGGTACTCTTCACGAGCCACGATCATCAATTTGTCCAGACGATCGCGAACCGGATCATCGAGTTCACGCCCGACGGGACTATCGATCGATCGATGGAGTTCGACGATTACCTCAAGAGCGAGGAAGTCACGGCTCTGCGCGACCGGAAGTACCACGGACATCATCTGCTTGAGCTTTAAGCCGCGCGTAGACGTCGCCTGACCGGTCGTTCACGCCGAGCCCCGCGAGAAATTCGCGGATCTCGGCGGCGTCGACCCAGCGCGGATACTCAAAGCGCATCGTTTCCACACGCGAGAGGTTGTACTCGTACGAACCTAACTCGGCGAGCCGGTCGAGGCACGAAAGGGCGACGTCGATCGCGGCGGGAAGGAACTCGAACGACACCGCGCGAATCGGGCGAGTGAGCCCGTCGAGTACCGCACGCTCGGATCCCTCGACGTCGATCTTCACGAACGCGGGCTCTCCGTACTGCGCGATCAGGCGATCGACCGTCGTGACCGCAACGGTGATCTCGGTGCTCCACGTGACGCCCGCGAATATCTCGGCCTTCTTCACGGTCGTCGTCCAGTCGCGCGATGTCGTCGTGAGCGTCGGACTCGCGTCCGACACGAGCAATGTCGTCTCTCCCGGCACGTTTCCGACAGCCAAAGGCACGATCGTCACGAGTGGGTTCCTGCCGTAAAGCCGCTGCATAACCGCAAGACACGAGGGCTGCGGTTCGACCGCGATCGTTCGAGCGCCGATCGACGCCCAGACGCGAACACGATTTCCGACGTGCGCCCCGATATCGAACGCAAGATCGCCGGCGGCAAGGAAGCCCCGATACATCGACTTCATCCGACGCGCCCGAAACGGTACACCGTAGTACACAAGAAGCGACCGGACTATTCCTCTCTGCGTTCGGAAAAAACCCATACGACGACTATGCCCGGGAATCAGTACCAACGTCGAGTGCTCGACCGAAAGACTTCTTATTTTCGCGGTCGTGTGGTACGGTCGTGTGGTTCGGATATCAGATACGCCACACCATACCACGATGAGCAAGTGAGGTTCCAATGATTCAGATTGCCGAAGTTCTTCCTCCCGTTCCGAGTTCACTCTGGAAAATGGTGAAACAGTGTGGAGTCGATTACGTCGTCGGATCGATGGACGGCGTCGCAGCCGGTGTGGATCGGCACGGCGACAAACCATGGAGTTACGCGTCGCTCGCGCGCGTCAAAAAAGCGTACGAGGACGGCGGCTTCACGTTCTCGGTGCTCGAGAGCAGGCCTCCGATGAACAAGATCAAACTCGGTCTGCCGGGACGCGACGAGGAGATAGAGACCGTGATCGAGCTGATCAAAGCGCTCGGAAAGCTCGAGGTCCCGGTATGGTGTTACGAGTGGATGCCGATCTTCAACTGGCTCCGGACGGCGACCGACATCAAGACGCGCGGCGGCGCGCTCGCGACGGGTTACGACCACGAAGAGAGCCAAAAGCAACCGATGACCGAGTACGGCGTAGTACCGGAGGACACGCTCTGGGAGAACCTGGAGAATTTCCTGAGGATCGTCGTCCCGGTTGCCGAAGAAGCCGGCGTGAAACTCGCGATGCACCCCGACGATCCGCCGATCTCGCCGATTCGTGGGCTC
>PXBQ01000266.1 GCA_003566875.1 Spirochaetaceae bacterium
CGGGCCGGCTACACGCGGTCCTGTATCCCGCGGATTCGCCGAAGGCCGAGTCGGACCGGCTCCGGCATGCTGAGTTACACGCGGTTCTGCCCGTTGCCGGCGCGTCGATCGGTTGGCACGCCCCCGCGGCCGCAGCGGTCCGCGTGCTCGGCGAGACCGCCGTGCGAGTTCTGCCGGACCGCAGAGTCGTCCCTGTCTTCCAGTACCCAATTTGGCCCGAGACGTTCGGCTACGACGGAGAGGGCAATCGAGTCTGGAGCGAGACTCCTGCGGGTCGAACGGAGTACCGGTACGACCAAGTGGGCCGTCTCGTCGCGGTCGGGCTCGAGACTTTCCGGTACGACGAGCGCGGTCGAATGAGAACACGCGTCGGCTCCCGCGCGACGACCGAGATGGTGTACGACGCGAACGACCGGGTGGTTTCCGTTACGGAAATCACCGACTCGATCACCACGACGATCGCGTACGGTTACGACGCTTTCGGTCGGCGTGTACTCCGTACGGAAACACGATCGGACGCACCGGAAGACGAGCGAACGACGCGGTTTGTGTACGAACCGTTTGGGTTCGGTCTCGTTCTCGCGCTTACCGATCGAACCGCCGTACGAGACCGAGTGGCCGGTGGTGTCTTGTCGATCGAAGGGGCGCAGCCCGGCGCTCCACGCCCCGAGTCTGCTTCCGGCCCGCGCCTCGCTTCGGTCACCTCCGCGCGTATGCCCGTGTTCTCGCCGCCGGCCGGAGTCGATCAGGGGGCGGAGACACGCGCAACCGAGTTTCTGTTTCACGCAGGTCGACCGCTGCTCGCCGACGGTGCGGCGTCGGAACGGTACTTCCACGACGCGCTCGGGTCGGTCGTGTTCTCCACGTCACGCCGTGTCGATACCGCAGACCGGGTCCGGTACGAGGCGTTCGGGACGCCTTTGCGCACGACCGACGTCGCGTTCAATATGCGCCTTCGCGATACCCACGGGTTTTCGTTAGGGTTTTCCGGGCGGATTACCGACCCGGTAACGGGTCTGGTCGATCTTGGGTTTCGTGACTACGATCCTTCGATCGGCCGGTTCACGACGCTCGACCCGGCGCGGGACGGTTCAAACTGGTACATCTACGCGTACAACGATCCTGTTAACCTCATCGATCCCCTCGGTCTCAACGCGGTCAGGTTCAACGTGTTCGACGGCGGAGGCTACGATCCCGGCTACGACCCGTTTCACCTCACCACCCACCGCGACGCGCAGTACCAATGGCCGACTCACGGAACCCTAACCTCAGTCTTCGGCCCGCGAAGGGGTATCATGATTGATGGGACGCCTACAAGCCTTGATCACTTCGGAATAGACGTTGCTAATGCCGAGGGTACGCCGGTCCACTCCGCTGAGTGGGGACGGGTCGTCAATATCCGTGCGAGCAATGTATACGGTACGCAAGTGTCTATTCTTCATCCAGACGGGAGAACGACGCGTTATAACCATCTGGAGGCGAGCTCTGTGCGCGTTACTCCGTCCGAGATTATCACTGCAGGGCGGAACATCGCTGCAATCGGCAGTACCGGTCGTGTAACGGGGCCTCATCTGGACTTTGAGGTTTTGGATAACAATCGGCTTTTCATCGATCCGTTGTCGATTCTGCCTCCCATTCCGCCTGACGTCGCTTTGGGCCGATACGTGATCCAGGATCCCGTAAGTTTGCAGTTTTCAAATCCACTTCCTGACAATTTGAATGAACCACCATTATCGGGTGGCGTGGCGAACGTCACGCGAAAGGAGGAATGAAGATGAAAAAGCTCGTTGCCCTTGCCGTCGGTGCTTTGAGCGCTTGCTTTCTGTCGCCCATTTATGCGCAGGAGAACGTATCGTTTCCGGATGAGTCGGACTTGTTTTTCATCGATGCGTCCGGAGTCAGAATTGATCTTGTCGATGCCCTTGATGAGGTTTTGCACAAGTTTGGCGAACCGCTGCGGGAATCTAATAGCGAGGACTCGTATCACGTCGGCGTTGAGTACACGGTGTTCGCGTACGACGAATTCGTCGTCGCCTATTTCGACGACCTCGAGACAATGGTTGGCACCTGGATTCGGTCACCGAGCATCCGCTCGAGTCGCGGGGTCCAGGTCGGTGATCCGGCGCGCAAAATCTTTGATACGTACGGACGTCCAACGTTTCAATCGGAGGATCGGATCAGTTACGCAGTTATTGTGTGGGAACTCGATTTCACCGCATCATTGGCGTTTGAGATGAACGACGACGTTGTCGTGCAGATGTCGATGTCGGTTGCTTGGTAACTGCCCAGTCGTCGGCACCGGTACAGTAACCGTTTCGCAGGCGAACGTCGTGGTAGTTTTGGTAATGGAGAATCTCCCGTTTGTACAGTGCCGGATTATGAAGAGAATATATGAGTCGGCTGTTTGTCTGGATTATCGCCCTAACCTGCGTCATTGCTGCAGACGTCGTCGGCGGAGCCGACGCACCAAAACACCCGGAGGGGGACGACGTGGTTCTTGAGTTGGAAGATGGTTCGGCTTTCGGTTTCCGCGACGCCATCGATCACTTCATCTCGGTTCTCGGTGATCCGGTGCGTCGCAAGAGACGAAACCATCCTAATGGCGAATTGGATATGGTGATGCTGGAATTTGACAGGATCACGGTTCTTTTTA
>PXBQ01000214.1 GCA_003566875.1 Spirochaetaceae bacterium
AACCCGACGCGTAGCCGCGACGGAGCGCCACGAGCCTCGGTCACGGCGTCCACCGACGGCGCTCATCGTCTGCGGACGATATGCGAATTTGCTTACCGTACCTACGCGCGGCCTGAGTTCATCCATCCCGATCCGCTCGAACTCGTTCTCGGGTTCGAAGATGTTCGTGACCGCGAGGTGGTCGGGCTGTTTTGTGCTCTGCTCGCGCTTGGACGCGTCGAGGGAATCCTGTCTGCCTGCCGCGCGGCTATCTCGGCCATTCCCGACCCTCCGCGGCTGATCAGAGATCTCTCGCTGCGCACGTCGCGCCGAGCATTTATAGGATTCAAGTATCGTTTTTTTGGAGCCGACGAGATGTCCCGCATGGCTTTCGGGATCGGGCGTCTTATCGATGAGCACGGCAGTCTCGAGGCGAGCCTTGGTGATCCCGCGGATGTGCGAGCGGCCCACGACATACTCGAGCCACTCACGGTTTTCGCCGGCCGGTTACGCGCGGCCGCGGGAGGACTCCCGGGGATTCTACTTTCGGATCCCGCGACGAATTCGGCGCATAAACGTCTTAATCTTTATCTCTCGTGGATGGTGCGCACCGACGCCGTGAGCCCCGGGGGATGGGCTACCGTTCGGCCCGGACAACTGCTTGTTCCGGTCGATACTCATATGCTGCGGATCGCGCGCGCTTTCGGGATAACGCGGCGCACAACCGCCGACATCACGACGGTTCGCGAGATAACCGCGGCTTTTCGCTCCATCTCACCCGATGATCCCGTGAAGTATGACTTCGCCCTCACGCGGCTCGGGATCAATCCGGGCGTCCGTCGTGGTGACGTGAACGCCGCGATCGAGCAGATGCTCGACGCCGCTGCACGGTGACGGAACGCACAGGGACAGAGACGATGGGGGACGTGACACCCGCGAGCGAACGTGGTATTATCGACGAGCAACCGAAAAACCACAGGAGACAGGAGAACGCTATGCAAAAATACGTGTGCGACGTGTGCGGCTACATCTACGACCCCGAAGAGGGAGACCCGGACAACGGTGTCGACGCGGGGACTTCGTTTGCCGACCTTCCCGAAGACTGGGTCTGCCCGATGTGTGGCGCCGGAAAAGAGGATTTCTCGCTCGAAGAGTAGAGGCGCGAGCAGAACACGAACTGCTCGCTACGCGAGCAGTGCAGCCTGGCGTTTGTAGTGATCCTCAAGCACCAAGCAGACCATCGCTTCAACAACCGGCACGACGCGCGGGCAGATGCACGCGTCGTGCCGCCCTTCGGTCCGGATCGTCGTTTCCCGCCCGTTCAGGTCCGTCGTCCGTTGCTCGCGCGCAATCGACGATGTCGGTTTCACCGCGACGCGGAACAAGATCTCGGCCCCCGAAGAGATGCCCCCGATAATTCCCCCCGCGTTGTTGCTCTCGAAACCGTGAGAGTTCATCTGATCGTTGTGCTCGCTACCGGTCATCTCCGCGACGCGAAAACCGGCGCCAAACTCGATTCCCTTGACCGAGCCGATAGAGAGCATCGCGTGCGCGATCTCGGCGTCGAGTTTGTCGAATACCGGCTCACCGAGCCCCGCCGCGACGCCGCGGACGCGACACTCGACGATTCCGCCGACGCTATCCTGCGCTTCCTTCAACTCTTTTATGCGTTCGACCATTTTGCGCGCGGCTACCGGATCGCACGCACGCAGAGGGTTCTTCTCGATCGCGTCCTCGTCGTACGTTTCGCACTCGATCGAACCGGCTTTGACCGTGTACGCGACGATCGAGACACCGCGGCGCGCGAGCAGTTTTCTCGCGACCGCGCCGGCCGCGACTCTGCCCGCTGTCTCGCGCCCCGATGCGCGGCCGCTTCCGCGCCAGTCGCGAATGCCGTACTTTTTCGTGTACGTGAAGTCCGCGTGTCCTGGTCGGAACAGATCCTTGATCGAGTCGTACGCCGACGGGTCGGCGTCGGCGTTGTACAGGATCATCATGAGCGGAGTGCCGGTCGTCTTGCCCTCGAAAACTCCTGACAAGAGGTTGACGGTGTCCGGTTCTTTTCTTGGGGTCGTGATCTCCGACTGCCCGGGTTTTCTCCGATCGAGCTGTGTTTGAACGTCCGTCGCGTTCAGTTCGAGCCCCGGCGTTACGCCGTCGACGACGACCCCGACCGCACCGCCGTGCGATTCGCCGAAGGTCGTTAACCGGAAAAGGTGTCCGAAACTACTGCCTGCCATCGATGTACTCCTGTATTGTCGCGTGAGTCAGCTTTTCGGCGTCGTCGAGCGAACGGCCGTCAAGGTCGACCCGGATGTCCGCTTTCTTTGCGTATAGGCGCGTCCGTTTCCGAAACAGCATCTCGAACTTTTCACGCGGATCGCCGGGGCTCAAAAAAGGCGGAACACCACCGGCGATGATTCTCGCGAAGAGCCTTTCCGCGTCCTCGTGAAGATACACAAAAAGTCCCGCGCGGCACAACACACCGAACGCGGCTCGATTCTCGACCGTGCCACCACCGAGCGCGACGACCGCGCTGAAAGCAGCACCGCGATTGGAGGTCCCAGCCGACACGGTGACCGAATCGTGCAGAGTGCGCGCAGCGACGCGTTCGAATCTCCGAAATACCCGCCGACCGTGTTCCCGATAGATTTCGCGTACCGTCGCG
>PXBQ01000053.1 GCA_003566875.1 Spirochaetaceae bacterium
ATCCTGTTGCTCGACGAGCCGACGAGTAACCTCGATCCGGCGAGTGCCGAGCTTCTTCATCGTATTATCCGCGCGTGGGTCGATGACAAACCCGAGTCGCGTGCCGTTGTCCTCGTGACACACGATGCCGAGGAAGCTCTCGAGTTGGCCGACGACGTGACGCTGCTCGCGCACGCGCGGGTCGCCGCGGTCGGGCCCGAGGCGATCACGACTGGCCGGGTCGAAGGGGTCGCGATACCGTACCACGTCGCGTTCTGGACGCGACTGTTCACGGCTGCGCGCGGGTATTGCGCACACGACCGAGACGCCGCGCCTCCGCGCACGCTCGCAGCGGTACTCGGCGAAATCGAGGCGGCGTTTCATGCGTGAGCTTCACGGCGCCCGCACGCTCAACCCCGGCACGAAGTTGGCGGCTGTCGTGTTTGGACTCGTAGCGATTCTCGCGGCGACGAACGCTCGAGCGTTCGCTCCCGGAGTTATGCTCCTGTTCGGCACAATCGTGTACGTCCGGCCTCGCGCCGGAGCGGTACTGCGTCCGGCGGCCAAGATTTTTCCGTTTGTCGTTCTGTTCACGCTCTTTCAAGTAGTGTTCGCGGGTCAAGGCGGTCGCGTGGTGTTCACACTCGGGCCGGTCGATATAACCGACTCGGGGATTGTCTCCGGGGCCTTATTCGGCGCGCGCGTCGTCGTTACCGTGTTGTACATCTCGACGATTGCGTCGATCACTCGTCCCGAAGAGCTTTCGCTCGCCGTCGAGGTCGCGGTCAAACCGCTCAGGCGGCTGCGGCTCCCCGTTGACGGGTTTGCGCTCGCGCTCACGGTCGCGCTTCAGTTTCTGCCGACGCTCACCGCGGAAGCTCACCGGATCACGCGCGCGCAGGCTGCGCGCGGTGCCGCGTACGCGCGCAAAGGTGGCGTCGTCGCGCGCATCAGAATGGCGCTTCCGATGGTCGTGCCGCTGTTTCTTTTCACGCTGACCCATGCCGAGCGCGTAGCCGAGGCGCTCGAAGCGCGTGCGTACCGGTACGGTGCCGAACGCACACGCCTCGTCGAGCACCTGCCGGGGCTAAACGACTACGTGATTCGTGGCGCGGCTGTAACCGTCGCCGTCGGTGCGATCGTTCTTTCGATCATGATGTGAGGTTTTTTGAGTTCTGGAATCAGAGGTATTACCGCGGATGTCCGCGGAGGAGGAAAACATGGATGACAGAGTAAGGCGAGCGGTAGTAGCGGGGACTCTCGGCGCGCTCTCGATTTTTCTGGGATTGACCCGACTCGGGTTCATACCGTGGTTTGCCGGCGCATCACTGACGATCATGCACGTTCCGGTTATCATCGGTGCCGTGATCGAAGGGCCCGTAGTCGGGTTGATCGTCGGCGCACTGTTTGGTGGCTTCAGCCTGCTGCAAGCCGCGATCGCGCCGACGGGACCGATCGACGTGTTTTTCACGAACCCTATGGTCTCGATTTTGCCGCGGCTTTTGATCGGGCC
This sequence comes from Spirochaetaceae bacterium, assembly GCA_003566875.1. GTDB lineage: Bacteria > Spirochaetota > Spirochaetia > DSM-27196 > PXBQ01 > PXBQ01. The sequence goes on from PXBQ01000053.1 coordinate 1,493, forward strand.
TGTCGCGTGGTTTGTGTTTCGCGCGATTCGCCGATCAAATATTTCGGTTGCGGCCGTGATTGCGGCTATTCTGGGAACAGCGACAAACACCGTGTTCGTACTCGGAATGCTCGGAGTTCTTGGTGCTATCCCGTGGGCGGTCGTTGGTACGGTCGCCGTCGCAAATGGACTGCCGGAAGCGGGACTATCCGCGGTGATTACGCTGGCGGTTGTTGGAGCGTGGCGTCTAACGGCGGCCGGGAAACGGGCCGTCGCCGGTTGGGCGAGTCGTGATGAGAGCCTCTCGCGCGACCGTGAGGAACCGAGTGGACCAAGCGCCGGAGACGCGTGATGCTTCTGTGTATCGATATCGGGAACACGAACATCGTTCTCGGTTTGCACGACGGCGCTGAGTGGAGCGCGCGGTGGCGGGTTCGCACCGCGCGCGACAATATGCCCGACGAGTACGAAGTTCTGATACGGTCGCTATTCTCGCAGCGGAGCCTCTCGATCGACGCGGTGGAGAGGGTCGTGATCTCGAGCGTGGTTCCCCGTTTGAAAGGTGTCTTCCGCGAGATGTTTGATGACGGCCTCGGGATAACGACGATCGTTCTCGGCCCCGGCGCGAAGACCGGGGTCAAGATCCGGACCGACAACCCGGTCGAGGTTGGCGCGGATCTCATCGCCGACGCAGCCGCGGCGCACGAACTGTACGGTGGTCCGGCGGTGGTCGTCGATTTCGGCACCGCGACGACGTTCAGTGCGATCTCGGCGGCCGGTGAGTTTCTCGGCGTCGCGATCGCTCCCGGGGTCGACGTCGCGGCCGAAGCGCTCACGCGCAATACCGCGCAGCTTCCTCAGGTCGGACTTACCGCGCCTGAAAAAGCGATCGGGACAAACACCGTGCACGCTCTGCAGTCGGGTTTGATTTTTGGTTACGTTGGACTCGTCGAGGGGCTTGTCGCGCGGATTCGCGCGGAGCTCGGCGGAGCGGCAACCGTGATCGCGACTGGGGGTTTCTCGCGTGTGATGGCGCCGCTCACGTCCGCGATCGATCACGTCGATCCGGACCTCACTCTCGAGGGACTGCGCGTAATCGCGGCGCGGAACCGATAACGAAGTTCCATGGCGGGCCGGCACATAGCGGGGTTGCACGTTGACCGCGTGGCATCTTC
>PXBQ01000023.1 GCA_003566875.1 Spirochaetaceae bacterium
ATCGGTTACCGTGATCGTACCACGAGCGCGGCGATGAGGCCAGCACGCGAAAGACCTTGGTCGTGCACGAAATTCGTCTTACACTGAAATCGTGATGAAACGAAATACCACGATCAGTCTCGCCGAGGACGCCGCGCGCTGGGCACGAGTGAAGGCGGCGGAGAACGATACAAGCGCGGTCCGGTCACGGTATCGTTCCAGACGCGTGTCACCGCGTCACGCTATCGCGTGCAGAAACGACATCAGCTGCTCGTTGAACGCGGTCGGGTTGTCCTGGTTCGCGATATGGTGGGCATCGTCGATCACCGCAAGGGTACTTTTCGGTTGAGCGTCGTGCCATCTCCGGGCGTGACGCCGGATGAAGCCCGCCTCGTGGTCGCCGTGGCAGATGAGCATCGGGTGTTCGAGCCGGGCCGGGATTCCCATCGTCATGTCCCTGAGCATATCGAGCGTGAGCCGGAGAATGTGCGCCTTCCCGGCGGCGGTCGCGACTTCGCGCAGATAAGCCTGCGTGTGCGGCTTGAGCGCCTTGTGCGCGGCGAACAGCGAGAAAAGCGGCTTACGCGGGAAGAGCCCGATCGAGAGCACGATCGCCGGTTTCAGCAGCGCGAGCAGAGCCGGAGCGGCTGGGTAGAGTGACCACCCTCCGAGATGCACCGATCCGACGACGCGCTCGGGCGAGAGCGAGGCGGCGCGTTGGCAGAGGGTGCTGCCGAGCGACTGGCCGACAAGGACAACCCGGCGCGCGTCAAGCGCGTCGAGCAGCTCGTTGATAACGACCGCGGCCCGCTCGGAGTACGCGGTCTTGAGATCGACCTTTTCCGAACGGCCGTGCGCGGGTAGGTCGAGCAGAACGACGCGGTACCGATCCCGGAGCGCGGCCGCCTGCGACTCGAACGTGCGCCGGTCCATCGTCACGCCGTGTGCGAACAGCACCGTAAGCGGCTCGGCGCCGTGCTCGTTACTGTCGGTCCGATCCGGACCGTAAACCTCGTAATGAATTTTACCAAAAGAGCTTTCCAAAAACATCATTCCTCCTCTACCGCCGCGTCAGCGCAGCGGTCAAAAAATCGTAAAGACTTTTTAGGAAGCGTTCTGCTTCCTGTTCGTCCTCATACGGATACAGCCTGGGCACGATGTCGCCGAAGCTCATGATGAGCCGCGAGGTGTGCCCGAGGTGCATGTCGCGGAACTCTCCGGTTGCGATCCCCTGTTCGAGAATCGAGACGATGAGAGCCGTCGCTTTCGCCTCACGAAACACGCGGACCCGTTCCCAGATGTGTGGAATCCCCATCATGTCGCGGATGAACGCGGACCCGTATCGGGAGCGCGATTCTATGTTGTGCCGGAACACCGCGGCGAGTTTCGCCGCCGCGGTTTCCTGCGACGCGATCACGGCCTCGAACTCGGCGAAGTGCCGGTCGGTGATCCTCCGGACGCACTCGACGAAGAGGTCGTCCTTCGAGCCGTGGTGTTTGTACAACGTCACCTTGCTCACACCGGCCGCCGCGGCGATCTCGTCTACCGACGCGGCACGAAGACCATGCGCCAAAAAGAGCCGTTCGGCCTGCTCGAGTATTCTCCGCTGCTTGCGTTCGCTTTGCCGTTCCGCCATGGCACTAACTTAATAAATGAACTATAAAAGTTCAATAGTTTACTTGAAGAATTTCCGGAAAAAAGGAGGTCCGGGGGCGATAGTCACGGAAAAGGTCAAGCGTACGTTTGATCTACGTATTCTCCCAAAGCGGTATGCTTGCAGGAGTTTATCCAAGTCATAGGTATATATACCTATGACTTCTCCATCGCAAATCCCCGTTGAACCGCAGTCCAGAGTGGGTCAATTTCACGACGGCGAACTGGGTCGATAACCGAGCGGTGCTAACACCTCCCAGTGTAATCCTGGGAAACAGTCTGAACACCTGGGCGTTCCTAGTATAGTACTAGACAGATTTTTCTAGTCATCCCTTAAGCATTATCTGCGGATGCCCTGTGGATCTTGGCGGATCACGGGATTCGTGTTACACTGATTTTGTGATGAAACGCAACATTACTATCAGTCTTGACGAGAAAGTCGCGCGTTGGGCACGAGTAAAGGCAGCGGAGAACGACACGAGCGTATCTCGACTGCTCGCGGATCGGCTTGAGCAAGAGATGGCGCGCGAGACCGAGTACGAACGCGCGCGGGAGCGATTCCTCAGCAAGTCGGGCCGCCGTTTGCGGACGGACGATACTCCGTACCCACAGCGAGACTCCCTGCACGAGCGACAGCATGAGCGATAGGCAGTTCGTCGACACGAACGTGCTCGTGTACAACCGCGACAGTACTGAACCGGACAAGCACGAGATCGCGTCGCGTATCATGCGACGTCTCTGGAAAGACCGTACCGGTGTCATCAGTACGCAAGTGTGCAACGAATTCTACGTCACGGTAACGCGCAAACTCGATCCGGGATTGACGACCGACGAGGCATGGGATGATCTCGACGCGCTGCTCGCGTGGAACCCGATCCCCGTTGACGCCGCGTGTATCAGGATCGCTCGCCACGTCGAGCTTCGGTACCAACTGTCGTGGTGGGACTGCCTGATCATTGCTGCCTGCAGTCAGGCGGGATGCACGCAACTTCTCTCGGAGGACTTGAACTCCG
>PXBQ01000072.1 GCA_003566875.1 Spirochaetaceae bacterium
GGTCGATTATCGACGCGGTCAGGCCGAAACGGACCCGGTACGCGATCGAGGCGATGCCGTGGATGTATCCCGACTCGCCGGAGTGTTACGATTCGCTGCTTAAGGCGATCGACCGCGAGGCGTCGGGAGTCCATCTCGATCCGGTGAACATGATCAACTCTCCGTCGCGTTACTTCAACAACGCCGCATTTCTCAAGCAGTGTTTCTCGGTTCTCGGCCCCCGGATCGTGTCGTGCCACGCAAAAGACATCATTCTCGGCTCGGAACTCACGGTTCATCTTGACGAGTGCGCCCCCGGTCTCGGACACCTTCGATACGATGTGTATCTGTCGGAGCTCACGCGGCTCGGTCGCGATGTTCCGTTGATTCTCGAACATCTCAAAACCGAGGCCGAGTACCACACGGCGGCGGAGTATGTCCGTCGTGTTGCCGAGGCGAACGGGATCGATGTATAGATGTGCGCATTCCGGGAGGACGACCTGATATGAGTCACGACGTTCTTACTTGGCAAGCGTGCGACGGTGACACGGTTTTTGCGTGGCGACGCAGGGCCGGTGGTACCGTACGAGCGGTCGTGTGTCTGGTTCACGGGATAGGCGAGCACTCAGGGCGATACGAGGAGGCGGCCGAGGTACTCGCGGCGGCCGGAATCTCTTTCTACACGTTTGATTTGCGCGGGCACGGAAAGTCGAGTGGAAAACGTGGGCATACACCGTCATATGCGAGACTTTTCGACAACATCGACCGGGTAATCGCGACGGCTCGCGCCGCCGAAGGTGAGTCGTGTCGCGTATTCGTCTGGGGACACAGTATGGGCGGAAATATCGCGCTGAACCACGTACTTCTCCGGACCCCGTTGATCTCAGGCGTCATCGTGACGTCACCGTACTTGCGCCTGGAACGCGAGCCGCGTGGATTCGAGATCCTGATCGCGCGTTTCATGAACGCAGTCGCGCCGTCGTACACCCGAGAGACGTCGCTCGACGTGCGCTCGCTCTCGCGTGATCCGACCGTCGTCGAAGCGTACCGCGCGGATCCCCTCACGCACGGTTTCATCTCCGCGCGGTGGTTCGTCAGCGCGCGAAAGGCCGCCCATTACGCGCTCGCTCACGCGGCGGAACTGCGCTATCCGCTTCTGCTGATGCACGGCAGCGCCGACGGGATAACATCGGTCGCCGGTTCGCGAGAGTTTGCGGACTCACTCGGCGGCCGGTGTGCGTACAGAGAGTTTGTCGGCGCGTACCATGAACTGCACAACGACGTTGTGAAAGACGAGGCGTACCGTGAAATCGTGTCTTTCATCGAGCACGTGAGCGCGGGATCACCGGTACACGGAGCGTGATCAGCGGGACGCCGGGCACACGGTTCCACGCGGAATCAAAGCCGGATTGTCTAACGCGGGTGTTTCTGCGATGATGCGTCGGTATGAACATTGGACTTATCGGTCTCCGGAAATCGGGGAAAACAACTATCTTCAACGCATTGACCGGGCGTGCCGAGGAAGTCTCGGAGTACGTTACTCAAAAAATGGAGCCGAACATGGCCGTCGTCGACGTGCTCGATCCTCGCGTTACGGAGCTTTCGGCGATGTATCAACCGAAGAAGACCGTGTACGCGAACATCGAGGTTGTCGATTTCGCCGGGCTTTCAGCGGGAGCCGCCGAACACGGTGTATTCTCCGGTGAAGCGATGGCGCGAGTGAAGACCACGGACGCTCTCGCGATAGTTCTGCGGAACTTCGCGGATCCTGTCGTCGACGAGACGTACGGGGCGCCGAATCCGACGGCGGATGTGGAGAGTATCACGACCGAGCTGATTCTCGCCGATCAAATCGTCGCCGAACGTCGCCTTGAGCGGATCCGTTCGGATTTGAAGCGCGGCAAAAAAACGCCGACGCTCGCGGCTGAAGAGAAGACGATCGAACGCGTCGTCGCACGGCTCAACGACGGCCTTCCGCTTGCCGGCATCGAGCTTACCGAAGACGAAAACCGCCTGATTTCTGGGTTTCAGTTCGTCTCGGCGAAACCCGTCTTCGTCGTGCTCAACTCGAGCGAAGACCGATACGGCCGGTCGGCGGAGTTCATCGAATCGCTCGCCGGGCGCCACGACGTCGTCGAGTTTGCCGGAAAATTTGAGATGGAACTCACGAAAATCGACGACGAAGACGAACGACAGGTGTTCATGGACGATATCGGGATTACTGAATCGGCGATATCGCGGTTAACGACGTTTGCGTACGAGAAACTCGGGTATATCAGCTTTTTCACCGTCGGCTCCGACGAAGTGCGCGCGTGGACAATTCGTGTAGGTGAGAGCGCGCTCGACGCGGCGGGAACGATCCACTCCGACCTTGCGCGGGGTTTCATCCGCGCCGAGGTTTTTTCGTACGAGGATGTGATCAACTTGGGGTCCGAAAAAGCGGTCAAAGAAAAAGGGAAGTTCCGTCTCGAAGGTAAGTCGTACGTCGTCCACGACGGGGACATCCTTCACGTTCGCTTCAGCGTGTGACGTTTAGTTCTCGCGCGCGTACACGATTTTGCCGCCGACCACCGTATAGAGTACCTCGGTATCACGGATCTTCGCGGGATCGATCGAGGTTATGTCGTGGCTCAAGACCGTGAAATCCGCGACCTTGCCGGGCGTAATCGAGCCTTTGGTCCCGTCGGTCCCCTCCGCGTACGCGCTCTCGATGGTGTAACACCGTAATGCCTCCTCGGCGGTGATCCGTTCGGGGCTCGTACGATTCACGGCCATATGGATTATCTCGATCGGCTTGTATACGCGTTCGCCGGGGTAATCGGAGCCGAACGAAAGACGGACGCCCGCGTCGATCAAGGACCGATACGGGTACGCCGATCGAGCCCTCTCGGGTCCGAGTAACCCGACGTCCTTGTCCGGATCGGTCAAGGCCGCCGGCTGCGCCGAGATCAAAAGCCCAAGGTCGCGGATGCGCGCGATGTCGGGAGGCGAGATCAGTTGGGCGTGCTCGATTCGAACCGATCGCCGAACACGTATACCTTTTTGCGTGAGCATCTCGGCGGCATCGCATATCTCTCGGACCGCACGGTCTCCGATCGCATGAATCGCGCACGACCGGCCGAGTCGGAGGTGAGGCTTGATTTTCTTGGCGATCTGAGCCGCAGTCTTCCCGCTTCCCGAATTTCCGTTCTCATCGGCGTACGGTTCGATGAGCCAGGCAGATCGACTCGAGAAAGCGCCGTCGGCGAAGAACTTGACGGGGCCACGACGGTACCATTCCGAGTTGAACTTCTTCATCCGAAACAACTCGTTCATCACAAACGACTCACCGTACGACCAACACGATAACCGGCACGTCAGCTCGCCGGCGGCGTGCGTGCGCCCGATCGCCGCGAGTGTCTGTGGAAGCCACGTATTGTCCTGAACAGATGTCACACCCGCCGCGCGCAACGCCGCGAGCGCTGCGCGCAATGCCGCCGTGTTGAATCGCGAGTCGGTGAGGCGTTTGAAGTAGAACTTCCGGATCCTAGGATGTGCCGCGGGTTCGCGCAAGACGCCGGTCGGTTCGCCGTCCGGGTCTTTCACGACCGTGCCCCCGGGCCAATCGGGTGTTGTTCGGTCTATGCGAAAAAATTCGAGCGCGCGAGAGTTCAGCCACGCGGCGTGCCCTGAGAACTGAGTAAGCAGGACCGGCGTGTCCGGATATGCTTTATCGAGGAAGCGACGATGGGGATGAGGACACGAAGTGTAGTCCCACATCGAGCCGTACACCCATTCGTTCGGTCCCTGGTCTCCGTAAAACTCGCGTAGGGCAGCGATGATCTCCGGCGTGTCGAGGCCGACAAGGCGTACTCTGTTTTCCTGATCACCCATGTGCACGACATGAATGTGATTGTCGTGAAAGCCGGGAATCAACGTGGCGCCGTGAAGGTCAAGTACCTCGTGTCTCCGCCCTCCGGCGGCTCGTCTGGACGCAGCCTCTCCGATTGCGGCGACCTTTCCGTCCGCGACGTATACCGAACTCACGCGAGGATTCTCCGCGTTCATCGTAAGAACCGTCGCGTTCGTGAAAAGTGTGTCATCCATGTTCGTTCCTTTGGTCAAAACTCATGTTTCGCGGTAATAATTACAGAACGATGCACAACCTGTCCAGCATCGACGGCTTGACAGTTTGCGCGCGCAGTTCTAAATTCGGATGCACTATGTTCAGCATCGATGCGTGGCTGTCGGTGCGACCGAACGAGAGGTATATGGTAGCCGTGACACATGTCGGGTAAAGATTTCATCGAGGTCCTTTCGCATCGGTGCGCGGGGCTGCTGCGCATCGCGATCTCCATCGACCGGTGCGACGACCCGAGTACGTGTTTCACGCGATCTCTACTTGGTGAGATGCTGTACGAGGCATCGAGCGTTGAGGAGTTGCTCGACGCGTGCGGAGCGCGCCGAAACTTGAAATGGGGTCCGTTTCGTCAGGCGGTCGCCGCGACCAAACTCTTTTCTCACGTCGCGTACGTCCTGCTTCACATCAAATTGTTCTATCCTAGTTACAAGCTGCTTCCGATCGGCGACGATTTTGAGTCCGCGACCGATGAGGTTTTTGCGTTCACGCGCAGAACGCTGACCGGCATCGCCGGCTGTATCCTGTCCGAGGCAACCGACCTCGGGATGACGCTACCCGATCTCGAATCGTCGTTTTGCGCACCGGACGATGAGGTTCCTACCGGTGCGCTTCCGGCGAACAAGCCGAGCACCAAAGAGGCGTCGGCCGAGAAAACGGTTGTCTACCTCGCGACCGCGTTTCTGAACCTCGCTGAAGACTCGAAGTTCCTGCGCGTAACACCCGGGCTCAACGAGGATTTCGGTCGGTTCATCCCCGAACCGATCAACGAAGAGCGCCTCCGAAATACCGAAGAGAAGTTTCATAATCTCCAGGCGCGCTACGACACGTACGTCTCCGATACCAACCTCGAACTGCTCGATGAGAACCTGTCGGTGCTTCGTGGCCATATCTCGGTTATCTACCACTTGCTGCAAACCGCGACGGCGTTTACGCACTATATAGAGCGACACATATACTACAGCGACTCCGAGCCGTTTCCTGAAGCGCAAAAATGTCTGAATGAAAAGGAATTACTCGCTGCTCTCGGCGAATACTCCATTAATTTCGTCGTGAGGTACATCGCGCTCGCGCGAGACCTCTGTCGCGAAATGTTGAAAAAATACGCCGTGCGTGGAGAGATCAAAGTCCCGGCTCCACGATACCGTGGTTTTCACGTGCGACCGTCCACGATGATCGCAAAGATCGCAAACCACTACGGGAGCGACGTCGAGATGCAACTCAACGGTGACGCCTACGACGCGTCGGTCGCGCTCGAGCTCTTCCGGGCAAACGAAAAACTCAACGCTAAAAAGAGGCGGGCTCTCGCGGCCGACATCGGCGCAATACTGGCCGAGAACGTCGCCGGAGATCTAGACGATTACCATGAGTTCATCCGCAACGTCGCGCGCCTATTGTTCGAGAACAAAAAAATCGTTCTGTACGAGAGAGCACCGATCGTCGACTCCGACATCGTCCCGGCCGAGGAAGAGACTCCGATCCAGTTTGCGGTGCGCGCGTTTTACCGTCTCTTCACGATGGGAAAAATCGACGTTGAACTCAACGCCACGGTTACTTTTCGCGGTGATATGCGCGTCCTCGATGACATTCGGTTACTCGCGGAGAACGGTTACGGTGAAGACGATTTTGGGAATAACCTGCCGCTCCCCCCCGAGCTGCGTTACCTACGGACGTGAGTGCCGGACGGTAACGGTTTCGATTACGCGGAAGCCGTCGGCTTCGGCATTCTTGTCACGGGCCGATCATTCTTTCCATGGAAATATCATTCCGCGGAGCGTTCGTTTTCCGACGCGTTCTTTGTCGTCGATCAACAAGGCGTCCCACGGGATCTTGCGTCGATTTGCGTCGGGGTTTTCTTCCAGATAGTCGTACTTGTACATTCGTAGTTTGAATCCCGCCTGATACCACAACAAAAACCCACCAATACCCGGAATCAGAAATGCCGTTGCCGCGGACATCACGACGATTGCGATCGCCGCGATCGCCGCGAAGAGCGCGAACATCGTGTTGTCAAAAAAAATCACGAAACATTTTCGAAGAATTTTCCCGATTTTTGTGTCGAGGCGGGCGCGAATCGGAAAGAAGAACTGCGACGAGAGAAGCCATACGACGCTGGCCCAGAACAGGAACACCATCGCCGCGAGTCCCATGAGGTTCTGCATCGAGCTGTACACCGGGAACGCGACGTTCAAGATGAAAAAGTGCAGAAGGAAAATCGCGGCGAGAATTGCACTCGACACCCATGACTCGCGGATATACCCGAAAAATTCCTTTATTTCCGGAGCTTTGTAATCGGCGATGTCACGCGCGCTGAGCGATGCCGCTCCCGCGTAGATAAAAAACAGGAAAACGCCGAGTATCAACGAGAACAGCGACAGCGCAGGGCTTGCCTCGATCAGGAGTTCCGGGATGAAAACCGGAAACGCAAGAATCACGATAAAGCCGAGATTCAAGAGGATAATTGCGAGAAAATTATCCCAGAGATCGAAGAACCATTTTTTTATCAGGAATAACGCCATATGGGGCGATTATAGTGTCTGCCTCGTTCACGTTCAAGCGCCTTTCTGCGGTCCCACGGCGCAATTCGGAAAAATCACGAACATGCCTTTGAGTGGGTTTCGGCGCACACTCTCAGTGGGTTGTCGGCGACAAGACATCGTACCATTCTTTTGATTTGAGTTTGAAATGACGGAAATTCAACACCTTCTCGCACTGAATATGAAACGTGCTCGCCGGAAACGGGAACTGTCGCAGATGAAACTCGCTGAGCTGTGCGATGTCTCGACAAGCTTCATCGGCGAGATCGAGAGCGAACGCAAGTTCCCGTCGGCACACACGCTGCAAAAAATAACAAACGCGCTCGGTTTACGTCCCTATCAACTATTCGCGGAGCAGGACGACTGGCAGGTGTACGAAAAGTACGACTCGATGACCGGTTTTGTTCAGGATGTCAGACACCGAATCGACGCCGTGCTCGACGAAGCGTTGCGTTCTCATCTTCCGCGCTAAACGCGCCGATACTCAAAAACAGTAAAACTTTGCAGGATTCACGGGGAGCCACACGAACGCGGCTCGCCGTGGGTCAAAAAGGTACGGTGAGCCGGGTGATGGCGGCGGTTTTTTTCGGAGCAGACTGCGAGCAGATCGCAGAAAACGCTCTTCTCGCGCTGAAAGGTCTCAAGTTTCCCGCGACCGCGTATCGATTCGGTCGTACGTGGGAGAAACATGACGGAGCACAACTGTGTTCACGTTTCGATCACGCGACGCATTTCGTGCTTATCGTCAATAGCGATGCGGCTCGTTCGCGATGGTTGCCGTTTTTGCTTGGTATTGCCTTCGGCCGGTCGATACCGGTCTATTTCCTTCTGAAATCGGAGCACGACGTGCCGCAGTACGCGCGACACATCGTGAGATTCGAGCGTGTCGCGGACCTCGCCGCGGTTTTCACCTCCGAGCGAAAGACGTTTGAGGCTGCGGAGACGGTTTCGAATGCACGGAACGCTCTTCGCGAGTCGGGGATTGTAGTGACCGACGAGTCGTACGCGCAGTGTGTTGTCGACGGCGATATCAAGGCGGTTGAGAACTTTCTGCGCGCGGGGTTCAGTCCGGATAACAAGGACGATCGCGACGTACCGATTATCTCGCTCGCGATACAGAATCGTCACACTTCGATAGTTGAGCTGCTTCTCGCCCACGGGGCGGACGTGAACGCCTCGAGCGATGCACGGAAGAACACACCGTTGATCGAAGCCGCAGCTCGCTGCGAGGTTTCGATCATGGCTCGACTGCTCGCCGAAGGAGCACGGCTCGACGACCGGAATAACACCGGCCAGACAGCGCTCATGGTGGCGGTCGGAGAGGGGTGCACCGAGGCGGTAGAACTGCTGCTCACGCACGGGGCCGATGTCACGATCGTCGATCAACTCGGTATGACGGCGATGAAGTACGCTGCGCTGTTTCGACACGAACGAATCCGCGAGGCCCTGGAATCGCACGGATAACACCGCCACGAACGCACCGTCACGGACGCGTCTTGACAGGGTGAATCGTACGACGGTATCGTCGCGTATATGCCCGAGAGCGCCACGATCCATATCTTTCATCTTGCACGCAAAGATGACAAAGTGCTTTTTCTCCATACCTCCGACGGTTCGCGCCTGGTTCAAGCACTCGAGGCCGGGACCGTACGCGGTGTCTACGGGCGCGAACCGCGGGTGGAGTCTCTCACGGAGTTGCGAACGCGGCTATACGGGATCATCGAGTCCGAGATTCGCAGGTGGATCGGCGAGAAGAACTTCCTGACTCGCTTCGTGATCTCGGCGGCGATCTTTCTCGTGTCGTTTCTTGTTCTCTCGTTCGCGGTCCCGACACCGATCCCGATACTTGATGAACTAATCTTCTCGCTGGTCGCCGCCGGTGCGGTTTATGTTGCCCTTGGGCGACGCGACATGAAGTCGGAGCTGGTGTTGTCACGACGGGTTGCGTTGCGCTCGAAACTCGACCGAGTCGTATTCGAGGAAGACAGCGCGGTTCACCAGATCGAGGCGATCCTGGATGAGATGGAGGATATCGGGCCGGCGGCGGTTCTATCGTCGATGGACTCTACCGATGTTCCGGTTTTCCGCGACGATGAGATACCGATCGCGCGCGAAGCGGTTTCGTACCTTCACGCGATGTTTGCTAAAAAAGAGTTACGGCGCGCCGAGAGAAGAATGGCGCGCGCGCGGCGGAAGGATTCGGTCAAAGACGTGAGCGCGATCAAGAAGAAGGTCATGAACGCGACGGGCGACGTCCCGTTATTCCTGTCTTACCTGAAACTCAAAACGACGGTCGCCGAACGGCGATGACTTTAATTTGCGGTCTGTCGCGGGTAACTCAAAGCTCATCCTCCGGAGCGAGGGAGTCGTCGATCCGGAGCGTATCCATCCTCTCCTGCAGCGAAAGCATCGTCTTGGCCGTATCTCGGGTCTCGGCCGCGGGTTGAAACCGTGGGTCGAGTTCGAGCGCCTTTTCGGCGAGCTCGATCGTGAGTTCGATGTTGCCTTCGGCGAACGCGACAAGCGCGTCGAGATAAAGCTCTTCGACCTGCTTTTCAACCGCGCGACGCCCGCGATCGCCGAACGCGAATCCGGCTTGTACGCTGAATCTGTCGAACCGATTAAGCTGCGTCGTCATGTCGAGCGTATAGTTGACCGCGAGGCGCACCGGTTGAAGGTCGATGATCGTTCCAAGCGAAAACCTCGGATTGTTCCCTCGCCAGAGGAATCCGGCCTGGCTCGTGATGAAGTCGGTCACCCGTACGCGTGTACCGATCGCGAATCCCGGCATCTCGCGCTCGTGGTCGGTGAAGAGCGAGAGCGGTACGTTGTAGTCGAACGCGACAAGAACGGGACGGAACGGCGAGTACGCGAGGCCCACCGTAAGCACCGTCGGAACGGGGTCCCCGCCCACCGGCGGCCCGACGTTTCTAACCGTGACTCCGACCGCGGTGTTTCGCTCGCGCGCGGAGTACAGCTTGAGGAAGTCAAATCGCGTCAACGCACCGATATCGGCCATTACCGCAACGGCGCTCTGGTCAGGATATATCGAGTCGGGGATGTAGCGATACGCGAGCTTGGCGTTTGCCCCGACACTCACGCCGGAAAAATAAAACCCGCGCAGGAAGTTGTACGCCGCGTTCACCCCGACGACCGATTCGGAGTACCGAAAAGACCCGATATTGTAGCCGTACGCGTCGTAATGCGTAAACGGCACGTGGAGCATTTTCGCCGCAAATCCGAGCCCGAGGTCGTCCTGCCGTATGGTATAGGCAAACCCTTCCATACTCGTATCGGCGATCAAATTGGTGTGGTAAAACGCCGCCTCGGTGTTCACGAGCGACGCGCTCGCGGCCGGATTTCCGTCGAGGAAGCTCAAGTCTCGCCCGACTGCAGTGTACGCCGTTCCCATCGCTTCGGATTCGCCCCCCATCGAGATGAGCAGTGTCGGAAACGTGCGAAGACCGGTGGCTTCGTCGAGGCCGAGGCCGTTCGAGATCCGGTGCAGGAACTCGAACACCTGGTCCGCAGGCGCGCGCGGAGCAGCGAGAACAAGCGCAAAAATGACAAAAAAAACGCGCCACTTTTTCATATCAACACCAAATATACTACGCATCGCATGATTTTACTATCGGCCACGCGTTCCTGTCGGCCACGCGTTTCTCGCGGTTCTTGTTTCGGCCGTCGCTCGCAACTCGGAATCGATTACAGTATCGACCTAAAGCGATCGTACGTTCACCAAAACGCCGCGCGTCGCAAGGGGTTCGGCGTGTTTTTTCCGCAGTGTGCGATGACGGGTGTTTTTTTGCCGATCATTATAGTACTATTCCTGTAGCGTCACTGGGGGGTTCGGATCAGGTGGAGACGACCTGTTCTGCAAGCAAAAAACGGTTAGTTTTTTTTCTCCTTTTTTTCGCCGTCGGCGTAATGGTCTTTGGTGCGGGTAGGCGCGAAGACCCGGTCGAGACCGCTCGTTCTCTCATCGCTCGAAATCAACTGAACGAGGCGATTTTGGTCCTCGAGAACGTCATTCGAAACGACCCGGAACGAATTCGCGAAGCGGAAAACCTGCTCAGAACTATTCGGCGAATCCGTGGGGAGTACAATCTCCTTTTTGAAGAGCTGATAGAACACATAATCAACAATCCGGACGATCTCGAGAGAACGCTCGAGATCATCGCCGAGATGGAAGCCCTCGACGAGTTTCCGAACCCACGCGTCAGGCGCCAGATCGACGAGGCGCGAGTCACCGCGCAGCTCGCGTACGACCGTACGGTGCTCACGGGTATTCTCGAGACGGCACGAGAATCGCTCGCGGCAGGACGGCACGCAGAGGCGGTCAGGACGTACCTGACCGGTTTCTCGCTTCAGAGACGGGAGTTCGAGGAACGTGGATACGGCGAGATTTTCCAGACTGCGGTCGAGTCTGCTCGCGCGGAGATCGTGGCTCAGGCGACGAACTTTGCCTCGCGCGCCGATGACGTGGTCGCCACCGCGCGTCGGCTCGCGACCGATATCCGCGGGGGAGAGTTAGAAAGAGCCGACGCGGTTTTCGACGCCCTGATGGAAGATATTGTTGCTCTCGACGAAGCGCGGAGCGCCGTCATCGCGGCTCACGCAGTTCTCGTGCGACAGCGCTCCCAAGTGGGGCTCCAATTTCCCGACAGCCCGGTAGATTGGCACCTTGTATTCCTTAATACGCTGACGACCGGTCGTCAGGATGTCGAAGAACGAGAGGGAATCGTTACGATCATCGACACGGCGTGGGACACCGCGGCTTCCGAGATCTCCGATACGATCGCTACACGACTCGCCGAGAAGACGCAAGAGTATGAGCGGTTTATCGAACAGGCGGAGTGGTCACGAGTCACAGCCGAAACGGAATCGATTGTTCAACTGAACAGGCTCGCACAACGAGCGCTGTTGCTCGCCGAGCAACGGTTCGACGTGCCCGAGATGACGATCACCGAGATCCGGGAACTCGAGCTTACGGATGCGGCGACCGTCGAATTCGCACGGTACGATGTCGGCGCCGAATCGGCGCGCGTCTTCGCCGATCTTTCCGCGCTCGTCGTGCAGACGGACGAGGCCGAATCGCTGGAAACCGAGAATATTGAAGACTTAAGGATTCGTCGCCGTGTATTTGAGTCGCTTTACGACGAACTCGATATTCTGCTCGCCGGCTGGACCGACTCGGCGAATCTGTATCGCGACGTCGTTTCGGA
>PXBQ01000466.1 GCA_003566875.1 Spirochaetaceae bacterium
CCACAGCGGAGGGGTCCCACCCGTTCCCATTTCGAACACGGAAGTTAAGCCCTCCTGCGCCAATGGTACTGCCGTCCGCGGTGGGAGAGTAGGTCGTTGCCAGGCTTTTTTGTGCCCACACCCCCAACACGTTATAAAAACCTCTCACCTCAGCCACGCCCCATTAGCGTTGCCTCCTGGCAACAACCCTTGGATGCCCGCAGTCGAACGAGACGTTCGAACGCTCAGGGCGAAGCCCGGTGTGCCGGCTCCGGATCGATCCGCACTACGACGAGTAGTTGCTGATCGTCAAGCGCTTGATCGTCTCCTCTAGTTCGGCAATGCGTTTTCGGTGCGCCGAGACTATTGCGAGGAAGTCTTCTGCGGACATGCCGGCGACTCCATTCGCCTGAGCTGCCGCAGGTTCGTGATACTCGACGTGGTCCGTCTCTGCCTCGAGGCGCGCGAGGGCGAAGGAGTCCTCGTACATATCGAGGTCGAGCGGCATTATCGGGAACCTTTCCGACTGGATGATCTTCTGAGCGATTCGTTCGATCTGAATCGCCGCCGGCGCGTCCGGCGCTGCGACCACTAGCGGTGTAATTTCCTCGATCGCACCGTTTACCGCGGGATCGCGAAACACGACACCGAGGCACCCGAGATCGATGCTCAGCGTGTTCTTCACCAAATCTTTGAGGCTCTCGGCGATGTCTATCTCATCCGGCTGTTCAGCCATGTTTATGACGAGATGCGGGCGGAATGCGGAGTATTCGGCGAGCATCGCTTCGCCCTTTTTTTTGTCTATCCTTTTGACCTTCGCTGCGATCTGTTGTGCCGTGGGAGTAGAGCCCGGAGTCTTGTCCTTCAACGCTTTCTCGAGCGCGTCGGCCGCGCGCTTGTTCGACCGAACGCATCGATAGACGTGTCGATACAGCGAGTTTTTCAGGAAGCCGTACGCGTTGAGTACCGCCGGTGCCTGCGTCGTTGTGACGATTATGCCGGAGTTCGAGATCAAGAAAAAGTCGACGACGTTGTGGGAACTGCCGGAACCGAGATCTAGTAGAATGTAGTCCGCCTCGAGCGCGGTGATCTCCTTGATGATCGCGTTCTTTTCGGATTGAAGTAAATTCGCCGTTCCCGATACAAGAACGTCGCCAGGGATGAACGAAAGGTTCGGATAATCGGTTGCCACGATCAATTTGTCGAACGATTTCTTCTGATCGGACAGAAAATTTCCGATTCCGGGGTTCGTGTTCTTAATGCCGAGATAGGTGTGCAGATTAGAGCCGCCCATGTCGAGATCGATCAGAATCGTTTTTTTCCCGTTCGCGGCGAGTACAATTCCGAGGTTCGATGTAAGGACCGATTTCCCGACACCGCCCTTTCCGCTCGCGATCGGGATGATTTTTTTACGAGTTTCTTCGGTTATGATCATTGTCAATTTGCTCCTATCGGTTGAATCGTGCGGTTCACAACGGAGTTGCGGCCGTCACTGCGGTTAATATAAACATTATGAAAAATATAGGTGAATTGTTGAACGAAATCTCTACATGAAGTATGATACGTACAAGGACGGGGCATGCGAGTATGGCACAACTCACCGACGATCCGGCAAAAAGAGTATTTCATCTTGATACTGAGTGTTATCTGGTTTATCTCGGATCTCATTCGGATGACTATCGCCCCTTTCTTCGCATCGGAAACACGGACTCTTTTCCCGACTCAGCAAAACCTGTTGTCTATAATGTAATAATAACCGACAGCCTTACCGGAAGTCCATTGCTTGAGCGGGCAACGCTGCATTCTGTCGGCGCTGGTGATATACGGTACATCGGCGATCCGGAACTCGTGCGTCGTTTCAAGTCATTTCTGCGGCGGAATGAAGTCCCGATGCAGGGATTCACCTCGTATCATGGCGCGATGAGTGACTCGTCGGGCGCGGTCGTGTACTTTATCGACGACGGAAACGTCGTGATCCGTCACGAAAAACGCGAGATCTTCAACCTAAAAGAACGTGAAAAGACCGACGGTCACTTTGTGTACACGGCTCGAAGAGTCAAAAATCAATTGACAAAGAACGTGTTACGCATTCCGAATCGTGCGCTCGATCCTGCCGGTGTATTCGTGTGCGACGGAACGGTGTATTTCTTCTGTCGTGGACGGATCGGGGTGATTAATCCGCCTACAGACTACTTTCTCTCGCTCGCGCACGCCGGTATCGACCCTGACCTCGTTTCGCACGTCATCGTCGATGAGCTGACCGAAGGCGCGGTACGCCTCTTCAAACGTGCACGAACGCGCGGACGGCGATTGGTCGTTAACACACCCGACAAGGAAGTCGTCCGGTCTCTCGCTAATCTTTTTGTCGGGTCCGAAGGTGACCTGACCGTTGAGTACGAGCAGACTCCGTCGAGTGGTTCGTTCCCTTTTATGGACTTCACTTTGAGCCGGAGCGGAGAAGACATCACTGTCTCGCACCCCGAATTCCCCGACTCTCTCCTGGTTTCTAACCAGACACGGGCTCGAACCGACGCGTTCATGCAGCTGTCAAGCAGCGCGGGAACGTTGACTCGTCGGACCGGTCGCGAAACGACCGTCGAGAAGGTGTTTGACGGTTTCCCATACCGGATAACACAAAAGACACCGACCGTCGACGAGTTCGTCGCGACGTACGTCGACGGCGTCGTCCGAAGCGCTCGTGAGGCGATGGGCGAGAAACGTCGGCAGTTCATGTCGCTCCTCAACGATTGTGTGGCGGACGCACTGGCTCGGAAGGACATCTCGCGGTCGCTGAAGACCGTCAAGACGCGCGCCAAAGAGGTCGAAGCCGACGGATTCTTCACGCTCTCGCTCGTCCTGAAAAACATCGATTCGCTGATTACGCTTATAGAAACCGGGATGCCTGCGGGGCAACACGCGCGGGGTAACCTTCAACAGATCCGGGATGTGTTCCCGGCGAGTGTGTACCACCCGAATCTCGTCACGGCCGGTATACCGCTGATCGGCGACCTCTTTTTGACCGAAAAAGCTACCGTTCCCGCGTATTCGTTGCCGAGTAACGTTACGGCTTCCGCGCTGGAGGCGTTGTCCGCTAGTTCCGAGGCGATCACACGGGACAGTGAAGTGAAAACTGCACACTTCGAAGCCGAGACTCGCCGTCTGCATGAGCTGATCTCGACGCTGACGACTCCAGCATTGACCGAGGCGACCGCATCGGGGCGAATGAAGACGCTCACTGAAGCCGCTGCCGAGCGGGCGGCGGCCGACCGCGCTGCCGCCGAATCTAGCGCGGCCGATCCGAAAAAGCAGAGCAGCCGCGCGACCAATTCGACCTCGGCGACAACGCGTGAAAAAACCTCATCAACCGAAAAAAAAGCACCGACCGATTCGTCGGCCACCGTGATCGGCGCGTCGCCGGCAGTCGCCGGCGGCTCCGCAAAAGGTACACGAGGCCGTGGTTCGCGGCGTCGGGAGGACAACCGAAGCGGATTGCTGGTAGCGCTACTTTTTATCCTTGCGTTGATGGTCGGGTTGGGCGTTTACCTGTTGTTCATTCGCCCACGAACCGACGACAGACCGATCCTAACGCGCCCGGCGGATACGCCCACGCGTCCCGACGACGACGCAGCTGTCATTCCTGACGATCCGAGCCTCGACGAGCCCCCCGACCCAGATCTACCCGTTGATTCGGACGCTCCGGTTGCTGTTGATCCGCCTGCTGTAACTCCGGAACCCGAGACGCCCGCGCCGGACACGCCCGTTGATCCGGATGCCCCGCTTGCCGTCGAACCCTCGGCACCCGATCCCGATCCGGCTGTCGCCGACGCACTCGACGTTGAGCCGGAGCCCGATCAGCCGCCCGCAGCGCCGCCGACGCCCGAGCCGACACCGCAGCCTCCGGCGCAACCCGTGAGGCCGACCGCGGCTGAACCGATCGCGCCTGTAAGCGTCGGCCGGTTCGTCGTTACTCCTAGTGATACGATGGCCACGGTCAATACGATCGCGTCGATGAACGGCTACCGGATTCTGCCGGACACGCGCGATTTCTTTCCTGATCCGCGCGTCGTGTATCCGGCGGAAGTATTGACGCTTCCCGATGGAACGCGGTACACAGTTACGCGGGGAGACAATATGTGGAGAATCGCGGAACGTCACGTTCGCGATACTCTTGTGCGGGATGCCGCGGAACTCGACCGAATCGTCGAGACGATACCGGAGGCCACAACGCCCGATGAGCGGCGAAGGTTGATACAGGAACTTGAGTCACTACGTGACCGGAGTCTCAGTGAAAACTTTGTCGAGGAGGTGCGCGGTATTATTCGAGATCTGCAGTAGTCAACCGATACGTTGAATATGTGTTCGCATGACATCGCAGGTTTTTCTGGAATTTTCTACAGAATGCATTATACTAAGTAAGATGGCGTTCTGAAGTCCAATACTTGTCAGAGGAAGGAGTGAATTATGTCTGATATCCCACGAAGCCCAAATGTGTTCCACCCGACAAAGCCGTCCGCGGTTGGTTCGCGGAATAGCTTGGCACAAGAAGGGCGCCGCCAGAGAGACGAGTACGAGCAGCTGATCAACGAGGAAGCTGAGAACATCCTCAAGGTCATGTCGGTCAAGTTGCCGAAGGAAGTCCTCGAGCGACTCGACATCATGGGAGGTCTGAAGGAGAAGTTATACAACTACTTCAACCAGAACTACCAAAACATGTTCAACCGGTACATCGTCACCACCGAAGATGAGATGCAGAAGAAGGTCCGTAATTTCATCGACAAAGAGGAAAACAAAACCCTCGCTCGGTACTCTCCGAAAGAGATCTCCGAGATGCTCGATCAAATCGCGGGTGCCGACAAGTTTAACACCGGCGAGATCGAGAAATCGATTGTCAACATGTACGGCCACCTTCAGGGGCACATTCAACGCGGCGTCAATGACCTCGAGAACGAGACAAACGCGCTCCTCCGCCAGAAAGCGGATGTAGGTGCGTTTATTCGTGGTGAAAACGCGTACTCGATCGTGAAATGTGCGTTCAAGGATAACATCTTCAAGCCGAAGACCGTCACTGACGTCAAGCTTTCGGTGAATATCCTTGATTCCGAGCTGATCAGTCCGATTTTCCAGTATCAAGCGACCGTTGAGTATCTGATCAAGGACCAGATCGCCCGAACGATCACGAACCTCATCGATCGAGAAATCGAGCAGATGCAGGAACAACTCATCGACGAAGGAAAAGAGGAACTGTCGGACAGCGAGATCATATTCGAGAAGTTCAAGCTGGTCCCGAAGTACACCGACGACGACACCGAGGATGAGAGCTCTCGTAGATACACGTTCATGGCGAAAAACCTTCTCGAAAAAATTGAGGGCCTTCGCGCCGAGATCGATCCTCGAGAATTCGATCCGTTGAACATCCGCGAGAACCTCAAGAAGATCATCGATATGGAGAACATCCGAAATCGTGGCTTCAACACCGCGATCAACTCGATGACCTCGATTTTGGACACGAGCAAAATGGGGTATCAATACGTTGAGAACCTCAAAAACGCGCGCGAGTTGGTCATTCGTGAGTACGAGGACACCGCTGCCGTGCGGCTGCCCGATGAAAGATACCAAATTCGCCTGAAGTACTACGACTCCGAGCAGCTCGAGAAGGAGCGTGCGGCGTACGACCAGCAGATGGAAGCGTTCAAGGTTGAGATTTTCCATCTCATGGACGTTGTCGAGTCGGTCTACCAGAGCAAAAAGTCGAACTTCAAGGTAACGGATTTTGATGATCTCTCGAGTCAGATGCGCGGACGGATCAAGAAAGCCAAGGCTGATTCCGGTGAACCGCTGTACGAAGAAGTCAAGAAAACGTGGAACGAGATCGTCCGGATCAAAGCCGATCAAACCGAGATCGAAAAACTCAACCAGACGTATCTCCACGAGAAAGACTTGTTCAAGAAGGTTCTGATCAGATCGCGCGAAAAAATTCGGGGCGTATTCGGGTATCAAAACCCGGAGGCGCGGGTCATTCTTGACCAACGGATCGATTTCCTCGAAAAAGAGTTTGAGGACTTCGACTACATCATCAATCCGTACCACATTCAGCCGGGTCTTCTGTTGGACGTTGACATCACGAGCATCAAACGGAAACGGTACACGCTCCAACAAATGGCGAACGTGTTGAATGAGTTCCTTCACGGGATCTCGAAAGGCTTCCAGGATGCAGCCTTTGCGACGTTCAAACGCCGCCGATCGACGGTCCGTGAGGATATCAACCAAACGTTTGGAAGTTCTCCGGAGGATATGGCGGTTGCAAAAACTCCCGAAGTCGAGCATTTCAGCGCCGCTGAAGACGCGCCTGAGAATCCGTCGGTCAAAGGCAAAGCCGACGTAACACCTTCGCGGAGGAAATCATCCGGCGGCGACCTCCAAGAACTTTAAGTCACTATGGAAAATGAACTGAACCTTTTTGCCCGCAGAGCCGGTTTCAACACCGCTCTGCGGCACTTCAAGACGGTGAATGGTATCGTCGGCGACATTGAAGAAGGCTGGAATCTGGCCGATGTCGTCAACGAATCGCTTGAGGATGGAGGTATCCAAAGGTTCCAAGTGCGCTCAATTCTGAGCGCACTTCTCGTTGAGAAATTTGGATATCATTTCCAGTCTCACAACTTAAAATCTAACGTCGAAGATATCGATGCCGTATGCCAAACGCTGGAAGAGTGGCAGAACATACACATCGTCCTGACCTTTTTCAACCCGCAGGCCGGCATGTTTGTTATCAACCCAAAACAAAAAGAGTCTTGGGGACCCGCGTTGCCGCTCTTGCGTCACGAACTGATCGTCGTATACACAGGCGCTGTCGACCTCTCTTTAAAAAAGGATTCTCTCGCTGCGGCCTCTGCCGATTTCCTTACCTTGCTGTATGGCGGTAAGGTACGCGGCCGAAAAGAATACCGAGAGGGAAGCAAGCGGCCAGTGGAAGCACCGCAGGGACGCGCTCCACAATCGGCGCCCGTAGCGCAAACTCCTTCGGGTCCGACGCCGACACCCGTAAAGCCGAAACCCGCGAGTGAAGGCGGTCCAAGGCGAATCACGCCGCGGTACGCAGTGAACGTAACAAACGAACTTTTCCACAACGGGAATGTTGAGTCGTGGAAGAGGGTCATCGAAAGCTATCGGACCAAGTATCCGGACTTGGACGTCCTAATCTGGTACGAGAACGAACGGATCAACGACATCAATGCGTTGTTCAAGTGGGGGAAGGTGAAACACGGAACTCCCATTATGTTCTCTGTTGCCGGCGGCAATATAAGAGACGTCTCCAAACTTCAGAGATACCTGTTCGAGGGAGCTAGTCCCCGGTTCGAGGTTTTCCTGCGCGGCGGTGTGGGACGAGTGCTTGATTTATTCTAGAGTAATCGGCCTTCAGCCGCTGATCGAGGGGAGAAATGGAACAGTACTACTCATTCAATAGTTCAGAATTTACCGAGGACCCGGAAGTTCTGGAACTCGTCGGCAGTCGCGGCAAGCGAGTCATGGAACTCGCCTCGCTCGGCGCACCGATTTCGCCGGGATTCCTGCTTCCGAACGAAACGGTCAGGAAGATCGCCGAAGAGGAAATCGATCCTTGGGAGTTGCTCCAGGCTCCGATCGAGACAACGGGAAAGATTTACGGGCGGAAGTTCAACGACAAGAACAACCCGTTGCTCTTGAAAGTCGTCGAAAGCCCGATTCTCAACATGGTTACGACGTTCTCGACGATCCACAATATCGGTTTGTGCGAAAGCACCGTCGACGGCTTCGCGGCAAAGACGAACGAAAGCTTTGCGTACCACGAATACGCGGGCGTCTTCCAGAAAATCGCCGAGTTGGAAATTCTGACCGAGTCAGATTCCAAGAGGAAAGCACGACTCGACGCGTTTGTTAAAGCGATTAAGAGCGCAAAGGCAAAGAGTGGTTTCGTTGCTGCTCTCGACAAGAATCGCGATCTCTTTCCTCCCGAGTTGTTCTCAAACACGTACGATCAACTGC
The DNA here is from genome assembly GCA_003566875.1 of Spirochaetaceae bacterium. GTDB lineage: Bacteria > Spirochaetota > Spirochaetia > DSM-27196 > PXBQ01 > PXBQ01. The sequence goes on from PXBQ01000466.1 coordinate 8,002, forward strand.
TCCACGTGATCAAACTCTTTTACACGTTATTCCAGTCATCGGACAGCCGTAAAGACTCGTGTCTTTTGGTGCAGGTCATGGTGTTCGGCAATTACGGTGAAGACAGCTGCTTCGGTAATTTTTTCACGCACGACATAATTTCGGGCAAAAACGAGTTGAACGGCGAGTTTTTCGAGAATGCGTTCGATGAACGGGAGAAAAAGGGAAAGTCCGTTCTGAAGATGGATAAAAAAGTTCTCTCGCGCCTGCAAAAGATTGGCAATGATCTGGAACGCCATTTCAAGGAGATTCGGCGCGTGCGATTCACGGTTGAGAACGGACGGTTATGGCTCATCGATCAGAATCCGGTTCCGAACAAGTCGACTCAGGCCGAGATAAAGACTCTGCTCGATTTACACAAGGCCGGCGCGGTCGACGACGAGTACATTATTAACGCGATCAAACCCGGTCGGCTGAGTGAAATTTTGCATCCGTCGCTCGATCCGCTGTCCGTATCGAAATTCAGTACGGCCACGGGAGGAATCGCAGGCTCGGTCGGCGCGGCCATCGGGCGTGTCTATTTCTCGACCGAGAGCCTGATAAAAGCGTACCGTATGGCAACTCAGATCGGTGAGGACACCGACTTCATCCTTGCGATGCCGTCGACGTACGCGGAGGACGTAAAGGCGATCGAGGTCTCGCGTGGTGTTCTGTCCTCTGAAGGCGGATACGCGTCTCACGCGCCGGTCGTCGCACGGTCTCTCGGGAAAGTAGCGCTTGTCTACCCGGGCGCCGAGTTTCAGGCAAATGCGCTTAAGATCGGGAAGAAGATCGTGAAAGAAGGCGAGTACATCACGATCAACGTTCCGTATTACGATCCGCCGACGGTGTATTTCGGAAAAGGATCTCTTTCAAAGCCGACGCCTGAAGGTAGTGGACTGCTGGAGTTGCTCGAAATCGTTCAGAATCACATCGATGGTGACTTCGATGTGCACGCGAACGCAGACCAACCGAGAGACGCCGAGTTGGCGAAGACATTCAAGGCGAAGGGAATCGGACTGTGCCGAACCGAGCATATGTTCTTCCATGAGGATCGCATCAACATTTTCCGCTCGATGATTCTCGCTGAGTCACGCGAGGAGCGTTTGGAAGCTCTCAAGCAGCTTGAGAAAATGCAGATCGACGATTTCACGGGCTTATTGAAGACGATGGCGGGGTATCCGGTCACTATCCGGCTTCTCGATGCACCGCTGCACGAGTTCCTTCCCCACACGAAAGATAGCATGGACGGATTTCTCGCGCACATGAAGAAAAAAAAGCCGAAAATTACGGCGAAGGAACTTCAGACTCGGTGCGATATGTTGCGCGAAGTCAACCCGATGCTTGGGCATAGGGGAATCCGGGTCGCGATTTCGTATCCGGAAATCTACAATATGCAGGTGCGGGCGATTTTCCAGGCGGCGTACAAGCTGAAGTCCAAGAACGTCGAGGTCTTCCCAGAGATCATGATTCCGATTGTAATGGGAGCCAATGAGGTAAAAACGATTCGAAGCGGAAAGAGAATCGAAGGCAAGGCCATCATCGGTATCGATGAGGTCGAACAGGAGATCGCAGCGAAGTTCAAGTGTGATCCGGTCCACTTCAAGGTTGGGAGCATGATCGAACTGCCGGCTGCGGCGCTCCAGGCGGATCGTATAGCACGATACGCGGAATTCCTGAGCTTCGGTACGAACGATTTGACGCAGACCACCAACGGATTGTCGCGCGACGATTTCAATAACTTCTTCTCCGACTATAATGAGTTTGACCTTCTTGAGGAAAACCCGTTCAAGGTATTGGGCGAACAAGTGAAAGAGATGGTCAAGTTGGCGGCTGAAAGAGCGCGCCTCACGCGACCGGACATCGTAATGGGGATCTGTGGCGAGCACGGAGCAGAGCCCGCGAACATCCCGTACTGTCGGGAAATCGGGTTGAATTACGTCTCGTGTTCTCCGTACGGAGTTCCGATCGCGAAGCTTGCGATTGCACAGCTGATCCTGGCGGAGAAGGCGGCAGCCGCAGAGTAGACCGTACGAGGGCGTCACATCCGCGCGATCGGCGCGGATGTGACTTTCACGAAGCATTCCAGCAGGTGGGATTTGATCACGCTATCGGTAACCCATGAACTTTCGGGGAACGCCGTGATGACCGTTAAAAACTCGTAATTGCTCACCGAAAGGCACTCCGGCATAGAGTGCATTTTTTTTGGATTCGAGATCTCCGGAAACAGAAATGATTGGATCGTGAGGTCGAGATACTCGGAGGCCGTTCGGTAGTGGCGGTACGCTTTGGCATCGTACGCGCTCGAGTTGGGTGATGCGGTGCGGGATATTTTCATGTTTGAATGAAACGCCAGGGCGAAGTCGTGAAGTGGTTTTACGTTCGATCGCTCGGACGGTGTGATGTTCGACCGCAATATCGATGCGAGGCGATCCGTTCCTCTTTGAGTCTTTCGGATCGCTGCAACGTAGTGAAATCGAGGCGACCCGCCGGTTCGAATGTGGATGTTTTCGAGGCCGTACTGGTAGTATTCAAAGATTCCGGAGAGCACCAGGTCAAAGGCTTGGCGAATGTCCGTGTACACATCCGGTCGAATACTATCGTGTGCGGTGTCGTGCCGGCTTTCGTTATTCTTCTTCGAGGCAAAACCAAAGTGCTGAACGGCTGTTTCGTACGCGACGTTCAGTCGGGTCATCGCCTTGTGCGACCATTCGAGCCGGTGAAGATTTCGGTCCGGATGGTACTTGAGGACGAGTCTGCGATACGATGAGTTGAGCTCTTTGATCGTGTCCGATTCGGAGATGCGGAAAATCTTGAGAGCGGTCTGGATGTCCATCGGCACGGTACGGCAAACCCCGGAATGAAAGATGAGACAACTAACGCATGTGATTGTAATCAAAAACGTCTGTTTGACAAGTATTGGGGGACTACGTATACTTAGGATCATCCAGTTATGACGAGGTAGCACCGTATGGCCATCGTAAAAGAGCTTTTTGGCGCCTATCAGAAAGGTGAATTGCCGCAGGACGGCGGATACATTATCAGCTCGTTCTTTGACGGCTCATCAACGTACACGAAGTACGAGGTGACGTCGTACAACAATGTAAAAGACATATACGTTAACGAGGACGGTCTGGTTTTTCAGGCTGACGGTTGGAAAATTTTTGTTCTTGTGGAGCCGGCCAACTATTCGAACAAACACGTTGAACCCGCTTATCGTGACGCAAGTCACATGATTCCGTACCGGCAAAAGGAAGTCGACGTCTACACGTCGAAACGACAGGACAAAGTCATGGTTGGGCGAGAACCAATCGTGACGTACACGTCCTTTACGGTTCTTAAGTCGGCGGGAAACAACTTTTCGTACATTGTTTTTAAGACCGATGACATTCTTGAGGCCATTCAGACCTTTTTTGCAACGTCGCTCTGGAAGGACGCGCGCGTACCAAAAACAGACGCCGACAAGACTGCGAAAGAAATCCTCGTCGCTTTCAAGAAAATTATGATCGTTGAGTGATCGGACCGGCGAAACCGGAAACACGAGAGACGATAAAAAAGCCCCCTGTCATGTGACAGGGGGCTTTTTTTGAAACAATCATCTAAACAGTTGTCTGAACGGCTGAATCCGCTATTCTTTGTCGGCCATCTTTTTGAACGTCTCCATACGATGCTGATTGTCCTGCTCAGCCAACTCGTGGAGTCGCTGGGCCTCTTCGGGTCGTGCGAGTTCCAGCGCGCGGTAGCGAATCTCGTTCGATGTGAACTCCGAAAAGTCGATGCTCGGATCGTCGGTTTCCCACACGAAGGGGTTCTTCCCTTCGCCGGAAAGAG
>PXBQ01000108.1 GCA_003566875.1 Spirochaetaceae bacterium
CGCGCCGTACCCGCCGATATGCACAAAATCGCTCACGAGGCGGCCGGTCGATGAGAGTATTCGTTTTGCGCCGTCGGCGAGAGAATGTTCGCTCGATCGTCCGACGATCAAGCCGACGACGATCAGCGCGCCGAAGATCCCGAGAAAGAGGAGTTCGAAGAACAACCCCGTGCGCTCGACGAGCACGATCTCGGGGCCGATCGTAAAGTTGAAACTGCGGAAGATCGCGACGAAAAACGAGCCGACGATTCCACCGGTGAACCCGATATTGTAGATGTTGTATCCGTCGTGAAATCGCAGCATGTGCGACGCGAGTGGAGGCAGCACAAACCCGACCGCGACACCGAATCCGAGTCCGAGCAGAATGCCGGTTGGTTGCGGCAATCCCGAGACAAACGAGAAGTAACTGACGAGCGGCGCGAGCGTCGTACCGAACAGCGCGACGAGAAGGCTGTTCCGGAACGGTGTTTTTTGGATTCGGCTGTACAAAAAGACACCCGCGAAAATCGGCCAGATGTTGTACACGTTCTTTCCGAAAAACGCGAACCCGATCACGGTATACACCGCGGCGATGAACGGACCGTTCACCTGGACTCCGTTGAGTTTGACCAGAGCGACCGAGACGAGACCACACACGCCCGCGTTGATCAGCGTCGCTCCGACGCCGCCTATTGCGAGATAGTCGGTGAGAAGCAGGCTGCGCGCGGTGATGATCCGGATCAAGCCTCCGCCGGTCACGCCGATTGGTTCGACGAAAAATCCGATCATGAGTAGCAGTGCGGGGAGCGCGGCCAGAAAGAGATGCGCCTTTTTTGAAGTCATGTTGTGTTTACTCGGGTGTTGCCGTTTTGGGATTCGACGCGAGTGTACACGAATCCGCGAAGCGCGGCAATAATCTGTCGTTCGACATCCAACCGGTCACGTGTTACAGTAGTGCCGATACCGGGCCGGTTGTCGGTTCCAGGCTCTCAGGAGGGAAAATGGCCGGACAAAAGAACATTTCGTGGGGTATTCTCGGGTGCGGTGGGATCGCAAACAAGTTTGCGGTGAGTATCGCCGTTACCGACGGCTCCGTACTGACGGCGGTCGCCTCGCGTACCCAGGGGAAGGCTGCCGAGTTCGCAAAGAAGCACGGAATCGGCGCGTTTCACGAGTCGTACGACGACCTTGTCGCGCGTGACGACGTCGACGCGGTGTACGTCGCGACGACGCATAACTTCCACTACGAGAATATCAAGACCGCGCTGATGCACGGAAAACACGTTCTCTGCGAGAAGCCGCTCACCGTGAACGCGCGCGAGGCGAAAGAGCTCATCGAGCTCGCGCGTCAAAAGAAGCTGTTCATGATGGAAGGGATGTGGACGCGATTTCTGCCGGCGATCGTGAAGCTCCGCGAGTGGCTGAAAGACGGCCTCATCGGGGAGATTCGCCAGGTTCGCGCCGATTTTGGGTTCAGAATTGGATTCGATCCGAAACACCGCCTGCTCAACCCGGAGCTTGCCGGCGGCGCGCTGCTCGACGCGGGGATTTATCCACTCTCGTTCGCGTCGATGGTGATGGGCACGGCCCCGAAAGAGATCAAAGCGGTCGGGGAGATCGGTTCGACCGGCGTCGATGAGCAGTCGGTGTATCTGCTCACGTACGGTGACGGACGGATATCGGTCCTGTCGTCTGCCGTGCGCACGGCGCTCACAAACCGCGCCGAGATCATCGGTACCGACGGGCGTATCGTCGTGCCGCCGCTGTTCCTGATGGCTCAGCGCGTCGAGCTGCACAAGAACGGTGAGGACGCGGTCGTGTTCGAACATCCGTTCGTCGATCAGGAAGGCTTTCAGTTCGAGATCGCCGAAGCCGCGCGGGCGATTCGTGCGGGTGAAACCGAATGCCCGGCGATGCCGCTCGACGAAACCTTGCAGTTGATGCAGACGATCGACGAGATCAAAAGCCAACTCGGTCTTGTGTACGGAAACGATCGGTAGGATTTTTCTCGATTACGGTCGAAACGGGTGGTATATTTGAGTCAAGACGTGAGCGAAAATTTTGAGCGACGAGGCAACCGATGGCGGTGAAGTATCACGACTACTACGACACACTCGGCGTCGACCGATCCGCGACGCAACAACAGATTCAGTCCGCGTACCGCAAGCTCGCGCGAAAGTATCACCCGGATCTCAACAAGACGCCGGAAGCCGAGAAAAAGTTCAAGGAACTGAGCGAAGCGTACGAGGTCCTGAAGGATCCCGAAAAACGCCGAAGGTACGATACGCTCGGTGCCGACTGGCAGGCGGGACAGGACTTCCGACCACCACCCGGGTGGGACAGCTTCTCGCAGAGTCGCCCGCGAAGCGCCGGCGGCGGCTCGACGTTCAGTTTTGGTGGATTCGACGACGACGAGCCGTTCGAGTCGTTCACCGGTACATTCAGCGATTTCTTCCAGTCGATTTTCGGCGGAGGGACGTCAGAGTCGCGTGGATCTCGGCAACGAGCGCACGGACCGCGTGGCGCGGCCGGCGGACGATCGGGCAGCGCCACAAACGCCGATCACGAGGCGGAAGTGACTCTGCCGCTCGAAGAGGCGTACCGCGGTGGGCGCCGGACGTTGACGCTCACGATCGACGAGACCGGAGCTCACGGCGTC
>PXBQ01000283.1 GCA_003566875.1 Spirochaetaceae bacterium
ATAGATCCCCATGTTTCCGAAGTGCGCCATCTGCCATAACATCGGGAACGAGTTTGTCACGACCGATCCCCAGAACATCCCGAAGAAGAACAACAGAACGAGGAACGTCACCCACGCGGCAAACGACGACAGACCCAACGCAGCCGTTACCGGGTGGTGGAAAAACACCAGGAGAAGAACGACCGAGACCCCGGCGAGACAGAATCGGATCACGCGCTTCCTGCCGACGCGGTGTGCGATGATGCCCGAAGGAATCGCGAACAGTCCGTACGCGATCGCGACCGCGCCCGGCGAGAGCCCGGCGAGTCCCTCACTCACCTGCAGCACGTCGCGGCTGTACAACCCGAGAAACGGGAGCACACCCTGGTACGCGAGGAACCAGAGGAAAAGCGATATCAGGATAAACATCGCGCTCTTGTCCTGGCCGCCAAAAACCACTCGCAATGAGTACCCGAGCGGCTCCCGTTTGGCGTCGTCGTCCTTCGCCGCCTGCTTTTCCTTGACGAACGTGAAGAGCAGGATCGTCGCGAGCAGCACAAGTAACCCTGCGATGATGAACGGGAACCGTCTCTGCGTATCGCCGATGATCGGGAGTGTGATGCTTAAATCCATCAGCGGCGCGAGCACGACCGTCCCGACTATCGCCGCGATCGCTCCCATCGTGTTGATGACGCCGTTTGCCTCGCTCCGGAAGGCGCCCGGAATCGTGTCGGGCATCAGCGCGACGACCGGCCCACGCGCGGCCTGTTTCGCGAGATTCAGGAAGAAGATGATCACGATCAAGAGCGACAGTGATCCGGTCGGGAGCGCGCCGTAAGGGATCAACGCAAAGAAGAGACCCGAGAGCGGCACCGTGATCAAGATGTACGGCATCCGTCGGCCGATGCGCGTGCGCGTCCGGTCCGACATCGACGAGACGATCGGAATCAGGAAGAGCGCGAGCAGATTGTCGAGCGTCATGATGAGGCCGATCAGGAAACGCGAATCAATATAGTCCGAGAGGAAGATCGGCACGTACGTGTCGTACAACGGATCCATCAAACCCATCGTGAAGAATCCGAGGCCGATCAGAATCGTGATTCTGTAAAACCCCTTCGGCAACGGGACGTTCGCGTTTGTGTTCGTGTTCATGACACGATCATATGGCAACGGAATTCATCGTGTCAACGAAAATGGACGAAATCAGGCGAACGCATGGAAGAGTCTACCAGAACCCGAGCGCCTTCTTGTCGTGTCCGTGTTCCGCGGCGAGTTCGCGCAACACGTCGCGGTAAGCGGGCCAGTGATCCTCGGCCGAGAAGAGCCGGAAGATCGGCCGATCGCCGATGCGCACGAGCCGTCCCACGTGGCGGAAGTTGAACACCGCCGGCGGCACGTTCGGGATTATGTCGCGACCGGCTACGACGCGCACGATTCTATCGTTGTGCGGGTCGAGCGCGCGGGCGGCCGGACGATTGAGCACACGAGGCGAACCGAACGTCACGACGCGAAACGAGCGGTCAGGATACGTCTGTACCAGATCGAGTAACGCAAGCACGGCGACGGCCCCACCCGCGCTATGCCCGACGAGTTTTATCTTCTTCGCGTCCGTCGCGCGGACTCTCGCGTGCACCGCGTCTCTGACCCCTAAGTACTTGCTCAGGATTCCTCGATGCGCTTTCATCGAACGATCGTCGACAAAAGGTATCCGGACCGCGCGGAACTGGAAGTTGAGCTTTCGGTCGATCGCGTTTTCCGGTGCCTGAGTACCACGAAACGCGAAGTGAAGCGTGTCGTCGAGCAGAATCGCGACGCCCATCGTGTTGGTAGGATCGTGCCGGAAGTGGTCGAGCTCCCAACCGGAATCCTGCCATGAGTCGTACTCGCGCCACGCGCTCATGCCCATGTGGACGTACGAGAGCAGCTCGACCGCCGGAGGACGGTCTGAGAGTTCGGTCGCGAGGTTCTCGAGGCGATCGCCACGCGGGAAGGTTTGACACGATACCACCAGAGACGCGAAAGCGACGACGCCGAACGCATAAAACGATCTTGACATTGCCCCAATGTATACCATCTCTCAGCGCGTTTTCCATCTGTTTTTCGAGCCCCTTGTCCGGCCCGCCCACCGCGTTCTATAATTCTCACCGTGTCACAAAAACCGATGCGGTTGAAACTGATCGCGTGCGAGGTTTTTGCGCGGGAGCTATCGTACAGCGCCGCGCTCTCGCCGCACATCGTCGATATAGAATTCACCGAAAAAGCAGCGCACGACCGAAGCGCGTATCTGCGCGAGCTGATCCGCTCGAAAATCGATGAGACGGAAAAGGACGAGGTCGGCTACGATGCGATTCTTCTGGGATTCGGCTTGTGCGGTACCGCCGTCGCCGGAGTATCGTCGAAACGTCTGCCTCTCGTCATGCCGCGTGCTCACGACTGTTGCACGCTCTTTCTCGGATCCAGGAAGGCTTTCAAGAAGCACTTCTCGGAAAACCCGAGTACGCCGTTCAGTTCTGCGGGGTATCTCGAGCGCGGCAGCGGTGACGACTACCTCAGGGAGTCGACGCTCTCCGAAACGCTCGGAATCAACAAGACATACGAGCAGTACGTCGAGTTGTACGGCGAAGAAAACGCGCAGTACATAATCGATACACTCAATCC
>PXBQ01000165.1 GCA_003566875.1 Spirochaetaceae bacterium
AAAATTTCGCGGTAAGACTGGGCGAGTCGTTGGGCAATTGCGGGCCAACTGTAGTTGATTTGGGCTAACTGCTTGCCGTTAAGGCCTAGGCGGGTTCTTAATTCAGGAGAGCTAAGTAGCTTGGATAGGGCAGTTGCCCAAGCGCCTAACTCTCCAGGAACAACCAACCCCGCTTGGGCGGCTAAGATATCAGGTGCAATGTTCACATCAGGAGTAATCATTACTGGAAGCCCAGCGGCAAGAGCTTCGGCTATGGCAATGCCAAAGTTCTCTGAATATGATGGCAACGCAAAAAGGTCAGAACCCTGAAATAGTAAGTCCTTATCCAAACCTGAGACGAAGCCAGTAAAAACCACATTCTCGGAAATTCCAAGAGTAGATGCTAAGGCTTGAAGGCGATCGCAGTACTGAAGATTACCAGACCCTGCCAACAGTAGGTAGTAGTGATTTGACTTAGGATCAAGTTGTGCAAAAGCTCGGAGTAAAAAGTCAGGGCGTTTTTTCTCGTGTAGGCGAGATAGGAACAAGAGAACAGTTGAGCTTAAGGGTAGGGAGTAACGCTCTCGTAATTGGGTTGATGCATGGGAAATAACAGATGGTGGGTTAACCCCCAAAGGCAAGACTAAGTTTGAAGTGGTAACACCAAACTGCTTAACATCCTGCGCCTCTGCAACAGCAGTACAGTGAACTGCCGCCGCACAATTTAGGTTATGACGCTCCAGCAGGGTACTGTACAGTTCTTTTTTTGTTTTCCCTTGAGCCAGTGCCCAAGGCGTTAGTTGGCCTATGGTACGGGCAATATAGGGAACTTTTTGCCAGCGTGCCAGCACCATGGCAGAGGTTGAAGGATAGCAAAATAGGTAATGAGTATGAAGTAAGTCATAGTCCTTTAGATTTTGCCAAAGCCACTTTGTTAGGGCCGGAGAAGGCATAAACGCTTTTAACCTTGCTAGCCGAGGAAAAAACCAAACAGGGACTCCTTGGTACTCAATCCGAGTATATAAGGGAACATCAAGCAGATCCCACTCGTCGTCGTTAGTTGTGGCAATTTCAGCATCAATACCACACTGGCGGAGATAGTAAACAAAATTCAGGGCAGCCTGAGTAGGCCCACCCAGCTTCAAACTAAGTGAGGGCACTACATGAAGTATGCGCATAGCTAAAGACTAAATATGCAATAGACCTTTTTTTTGATACCTTAATCGTCTAACCGTCAGCATAAAGACCATCCAGAATAGAAAGGAAAAGGCATTGCCAGCTGAATAGATCACAGGTTCGAAAATGGAGATAATTAGGCCACTTGCTAAGGTGGCGACAAAACCTACCAAGAGATAATCTCGCCAATGTCTGACGAGATTATAGATAATAAATGACCATAGCAACCCAAAGAAGGCAATGGTCATGGGCCAGCCCATTTGGACAGCCAGTCCATAGTAGCTACTCATCACAGCAGCGCCCCTTAATCGTAAGTCGCTTAAAGAGACGTCATAATATTGGTGAATGACCATATCAGTTCCAAATCCATGGCCAAAGTCAGGGCGGTTGGCAATGTAGCCCCTGGCCAGTTCCCAAAAGTCAGTTCGGTTTGAACCGGTTGCCAAGGTACCTTCTCGAACAACCTGTTCTACAAAAAAGTCTGTTTGACTAAAGGCGACGATACCAATAATGCCGACAAGGGCAACAAATATAGCCTGTCTAGGGCGTTGGGCTGTCAAGGAGGTGAAGACAGCGACTATCGCAACAGCAATGCCCAAAAGGGCGCTACGACTACCGCTGGCCAGCAAATTCATAGCAAAAATAATCGTTATCATCAAATGTACCCTTTGACGAGTTCGCAACCAATGAATAGCTGCTAGCGGTAATCCTAACCCTATGATGATGCCGATATTATTTGGATTGATGAACAGTCCTCGAAATCGCCCTACCAACATACCACCTGGCAAGATAAAAAAACCTAGGACTAGATTCAAAGCCAGGACCAGGCCTATTGTTTTCAATACTTTATCTATCAATACTTCTTCAGAGAAACAGTCTGCATATTTCCATAGCGCCCAAAATGAAGTAGCATAAAGCAACATTAGGCTAATAGCTCTTTGAAGAGTATAGTCAGGCTGTATAGACCAAGCCTGAGAAATAAAAAAAAGACCCAAAAAACAAATAATAATTTGATCGGCTAAAGCCAGATTGAGTCGTCGGCCACCAAAAGGCTTAAACCCAAGCCCGATGGCAATAGCGGCCCCTGTGCCACCGGCTAAGATGACCCATCGGAGTACAACGCCTAGGGCTTCAATTTGAGGGATTCTCATGGTTGCCATTAAAAATGGCAGGGGGTACAAAATCGCAAAGTTTTTCCACAGAAACTTCAGCATTAATTGTTACCCATCCTCAAGACTGCATTGATATTCATGCTACTTCAGTGTTCTGCTGCTCAATATAGCTTGAGTGGCAATACCTGCGGCTAATGTTTCTGCCCAACGATGGGGCGTGTATTGTTTCGAGAGTTCATAGCTAGCTTGGGAAAAAGTCAGACGGCGTTCGGCAGAGAAATGGTGTACGGTTTGAAGGGCCTGCATCAACCCAGAGATTGAACCTGCAGGAAAGCTATAGCCATTAAAGTGTGGTTTCAGCAAATG
>PXBQ01000501.1 GCA_003566875.1 Spirochaetaceae bacterium
GATCATCCCGGGTGCAGGCTCGTGAAGCGAGAACCAGAAAAACCCGTGTGGAGCCATCGTGAGCGCGTACGGGAGGTCGGTTATCGGCGGGAAGGCGTTATCGCTGAACACGTCGACGGCCGAGTATCCCGCGTAGTCCGGCATCTCGATCGCGACCGCCTGCGAGTGCCGAGAAAGGTTTGCGACGACGAGCAGGGTTTCATCCTCGTACGACCGCGTGAACGCGAGCACACTCGGAGTGTCGGACCGGAGAAACCGTATGTCGCCGCGTCCGAAAGCCTTGAACTGTTTGCGCGCCCCAAGCGTCCTGCGCATGAACCAGAAAAGCGACGATAGATTCCGCGACTGGTTTTCAACGTTTACGGTCGCGTAGTGGTACTCCGAGTCGGCGATTACCGGAAGATAGAGCCTCTGCGAGTTAACTTGTGAAAACCCCGCGTTCCGGTCCGGGCTCCACTGCATCGGCGTCCGTACGCCGTCGCGATCGCCCAGGTAGATGTTATCGCCCATCCCGATCTCGTCGCCGTAGTACAGGATAGGCGTTCCCGGGAGCGAGAACAGCAAACTGTTCATGAGCTCGATTCGCCGTCGGTTGTTGTCGAGCAGCGGAGCGAGCCGTCGTCGGATCCCGACGTTGATCCGCGCTCGCGGATCTTGCGCGTACGCGGTGTACATGTAATCGCGCTCCTGATCGGTCACCATCTCGAGCGTCAACTCGTCGTGGTTTCGGAGAAACATGCCCCACTGGCAGTTTTCCGGTATGTCCATACTCTGCTCGAGCATGTCGACGACCGGGAACCGGTCCTCCATCCGCAGCGCCATGAAGAGTCGCGGCATGATCGGGAAGTGGAAACACATGTGGCACTCGTCGCCGTCGCCGAAGTACGCGGCGGCGTCCTCGGGCCATTGGTTCGCCTCGGCGAGCAGCATTCGGTCCGGGTAGTTCGCGTTGAGGCGCGAACGCAGGTCCTTGAGGAAGCCGTGAGTCTCCGGCAGGTTTTCGCAGTTTGAGTCGTCTCGTTCGAACAGGTACGGCACCGCGTCGAGCCGCATGCCGTCGACGCCCATGCCGAACCAGAAATCGAAGACCGAGAAGATGTCCTCGCGCACTCGCGGATTGTCGAAGTTGAGATCGGGTTGGTGGTGGTAGAATCGATGCCAGAAGTACGCGCCGGCGACTGGATCCCACGTCCAGTTTGAGTTCTCGGAGTCGGTGAAGATGATGCGCGCGTCGCCGTACTTTTCCGGCGTGTCGCTCCAGACGTAGTAGTCACGGTGGGCCGAACCTGGTTTGGCGCGGCGCGCGCGTTGGAACCACGCGTGTTGATCCGAGGTGTGGTTGATTACGAGCTCGGTGATGATCCGGATTCCTCTTCGGTGCGCCTCCCTCAGAAGCTTTTTGAAGTCGCGGAGTGTGCCATAATCCGGGTTGATGCGGTAGTAATCGGCGATGTCGTACCCGTCGTCAAGAAGCGGAGACGGGTAGAACGGCAGCAACCAGAGCGCCGATACGCCGAGCTCCTGAAGGTAATCGAGTTTCTGTAGGACTCCCGGGATGTCCCCGATTCCGTCGTTGTTGCTGTCGAGGAAAGACTTAATGTGCAGCTCGTAGATAACCGCGTCTTTGTACCACGATGAATCGCCGATCGTCGTGATGCTGCCGGTTTGAGTAGTGGTGTATTTTTTCGTTTGTGTCATTGTGTCCGCCGTTTACAGAAAGTAGTCAAAGTCCGTCTCGCGTCGCAGACGCGATCGAACCGTCATGATGTGCGCGGGCATGACACGAGGGTCAAGCTCGACAAAATTCCGCGTGCCCCGCCAGATGTATCTGTCGCCGGTGAGCCCGTCTTCCATTAGGAACGAGTTCTCTTCGTCGATCCCGAAAAAATCGAGTGGAACTTCGATCCACCCGGACTGGACGTGATGAGGGTCAAGGCTCACAACGGTAACCGTCGCGTTCGAACCGTCCGGGCTCTTCTTTGCGAAGCAGATCATCGCTTCGTTGTCGATCTCGAGGAATCGTACTCCGCGTGTGACGTGCAGCGAAGGATTGTCTCGCCGGATGCGGTTTATCCGCTCGACCACGGCGCGGATATTCCCCGGTGCGTTCGGCTCCCACGTCTTGATCTCGTACTTCTCGGAGTCAAGGTACTCCTCTCTTCCGTCGACCGCGGCCGCGATGCAGTTCTCGAAAGCAGGGCCGTAGATCCCGTAGTTCGACGAGAGCGTCGCGGCGAGCGCGAGCCTGATCACAAAAGCCGGCCGATCGCCGTGTTGAAGGAACTCCGGAAGGATATCCGGCGTGTTCGGCCAGAAATTCGGCCGGAAGTACTCGCCGAGCTCTGTCTCGGTGAGCTCGCGGACGTAACCCTCGATCTCGTGTTTCGTGTTTCGCCACGTGAAGTACGTGTACGACTGGTTGAACCCGGCCTTTGCAAGCCGCGCCATGACCTTCGGACGCGTGAACGCTTCCGCGAGAAAAACGACGTCGGGGTCGGTTTTCCTCACCTCTGCGATCAACCACTCCCAGAACGCGAACGGTTTTGTGTGCGGGTTGTCGACTCGAAACGTCCGGACACCGTGCGAGATCCAGTACTCGACGACACTTTTGAGTTCTTCCCAGAGGCTCTGC
>PXBQ01000422.1 GCA_003566875.1 Spirochaetaceae bacterium
CTTGTTCCGATGGACGTAACCTCAAGCTCGGCTGCGCCGGTATTGAGGTCAAGAAAGCGAATCCGTCCGTCCCGCTCGGTTACCAGGGCAGAATCGGCGTACGGTTTGAGTTCGGTGATTCGGTCGTTCGTCGTGACCGGAGTCGGGTAGACGCCGTAGCGATCGATGGCAAAGAGTTCCGACGTTGTGTCGCTCCACGCGAGAATCCGGTCATCGGCGGCCGATGTCAAAGACGGAGAACCGGAAAAAGGTAGATCGATCTCTCGATCCGTTACGTACGTGACGTGCGGTATATCGGTTCGACGCACGGGCGTGAACGCGAACACGTCGGACTCGAGCGAAATCACGCTGTCAGGGGTTCCCATATAGAGATTCTTGTCGGCGTACGCGATCGCGGTGACCGGACGGACTCGATTCAACGCGAAATCCCTTTTCTCGCGCGCGAAACGCGGAAAGTACACGATGTCGCCGGCTTCGTACCCCAGAAAAATATCGTCGCGGATGAAGCGTGTCGCGGTCGGTGTCGTGGGTATGGCGCGGTCGGGTGTGTACCGCAACGATAGCCTGCCACCGGAAAACGCGTACTGAGTGTACACGGTGCGACCGGTCTCTTCGAGAAACACGCCGATTTCGTCGGAGACCGGATCGACGGCAAGCGAGTGGATCCGACCGAGCCGTGTCGAGTCGACGACGGAACCGTTGAGGATGTCGAGGATGATGAGTTCGGTGCCGGCGACGGCTGCTGCGTGCCTTCGATCGCTCAAGACGAACATGTGTTGCAGGTTCGTGCGGGTTCGCGCGCGCTGGACCTCGTTTCCCGACGGAATATCGCGGTAGATAATAGTGCCGCTCGACGGAATATACGTCATTACGCGCGCTTCACTTCCGGCGATCGTAAAGAACGTGACGATGCCGTGCCCCGAGCGGAAGTACGGGAGCACGCGACCCGTCGTCGCATCGAGAAACTCCATGCTTTGAAAGCGTGGCATGCTGTACGCGAGGAACCGTCCTTGAGGTGAAAAAGCGAGGTGAATCGGCGCGTCGTCGAGCAGCCGCTCGACGATCGGCCGCCCGGTATCGTAGTTCCAGATCGTGACTCGGTGACGCCGTGTACCATCGGACTCGACCGCGGCAAATACCGGCCGCGTCGGATGCAAAACGACCTGAGTAATCGGGAGGTCCGAGAAACGGATTGTCCTTATCAAGTTGCCGGTGTCCCGGTTCCAGAACCGCACGGTGCCGTCTCGTCCGGCCGTGACGACTGTGTCGGTTGACTCGTCGTATCTGATCGCCGTTACCCGGTCGGGATGACTTGTGTTGAGAATCAACGAGTGATCCTGAGCAAAAACGCCGGAAACAACGACAGTACAGATCACGAACGCGAGTGCCACACGCCGTCGGATCGATCGCGAAATGGTACTTGTCAAACTATCCATCGTAACACCACCTATTCATTGCGCGTTGCACGGTCATCTGTTAACCAGAAACAAAACATCGTTAAAAAGAGCGAACACGATGAGGAAAAGGATCATCATCGTACCGACAAACTGATACCGATACACAAAACGCGGGCGCAGAGGAGACCTCTTGATCACCTCGATCATCGATAACACGATCTGTCCGCCGTCGAGAGCGGGAATCGGGAGAAGGTTCATCAGAAAGAGCGTGACGCTTATGAGGCTCAGGAAATTGAAGAAAGCCGTTATGCCGACGCCGATACCTTGTGTTGCTCCCTGAGTCGTGACCTCGCCGATGAAGTACGTGATTCGAATCGGGCCGGCGACCGCCTGGGTGACGTCGACACCGCCGAATAGCAGTGCGATGCTTCTGGTTATCAACGCGAGGGTGTCCCATGTCTCTGCCGCACCCCGACCGAGCGCGGAAAAAACACCGAGCCGTGGAGTGCGCACCGATTCGGTCTCGAACGTCACGCCGAGTTCCGCTCGGCCGTCCTCACGCGTTCCGGGAACTGTGGTCAGCACATGTGGGGATCCGTTTCGCGTGACTTCGATCGCGACTGTCTGCCCGGCCTCGTCGAGAGCGGCGCTGAACTCAATCGAGTGTGAAACCGGCTCCCCGTCGACCGCGATGATTGTGTCGCCGGGTTGAAAACCCGCGATGTCCGCGGCCGAGGACTCCCTCACCGCGGCGACGACGGGCGCGATCCACGGGAAGATCCCGAGTTGCCCAGCGCCCGTGCCACGATCGAGCGTGGGTACTACGGGCAGGTCCATTACCGATCCGTCGCGCTCGATCGTGAGCACGATTCCAACGTCCGCCGACTGCGCGATCGTCCGTTGAATGTCACGGAAGTGTGGCGTCGGCTCTCCGTCTATCGCCACGATGCGGTCGCCCGTCATCAAGCCCGCGTTGCGTGCCGGAAGCGGTGAAAGCACGGTCTCATAATCGTCGACGAGCACAATACGGTTCTCGAACGTTTCGTACGAGAATCCGATTCCCCACACAACGGCGAAAACGACGATCGCAAACAATACGTTCACCAGAGGACCCGAAAAAAGCACGATGATTCGCTGCCACGGGCGCGCCGACATGAACGATCCTTCGTCGTGAGGAAAGCTCTCGGCCTTGTTCGCCCACGCCTCGCGCATCGAGTCCTCGCCCTTCATTTTGCAGTAGCCGCCGATCGGAAAGAGCGACAGACGGTACTCGGTCCCAGCGCGCGTGAATCCGAAGATTTTTCTGCCCCATCCGATCGAGAACGCTTCGACCTCGATACCGGTAGCTTTCGCGGCCAAAAGATGCCCGGCTTCGTGAAAAAAGACCACGATTCCGAGACCCAACAAGCCGATGACGATATTCAGGATCATTCGAGCCCCTACAGGAACAAGATACTACAAAATGAAGAGGATGCCATAGAACAAGAAGAATGCCGGCGCGACGAAGAGTGGGGAATCAATCGAATCAAGAACACCGCCACGACCGGGAATCGCGTTTCCTGAATCTTTTACCGTAACCGAGCGCTTGAGCGCGGACTCCGCCAGATCACCGAAAATCGTCGTTAGCGACAGAATGACACCGAAAACCACCGCGCGCCACCAACCACCAGGGAACGCGGACGGGACGATTCGCGCCGCGACGAGGATAACCGCCGGAGAGACAATGAATCCGCCGATGAAACCCACGAGCGTCTTTTTCGGACTGATCGGAAGGATCCGAACCGACCATCGTCCAAAAATCATCCCCGCGATGTACGCACCGGTGTCGTTGAGATAGACCGCGAGGATAAACACGATAATGAGGATCGCCGGATACGGGAGTGTGCTCAGCCGAGTTATGTAAGAAAGGAACAAACCCGGGTAGACGAGCACAAAAACGTGAGCCGTGACCGTCGGCATTATCTCGGGGAAACGAGTCTCGTCGCGTCGAAACACCTGCGAGACGAATATCGCCGAGGTTGCCGCGAGAAACACTCCGAAGAACGCCGGTTCGGGGAGCAGGCCCAAACCGATCGCGACGCTCGTAATAGGGAGTACGCCGCCGAGCAGCCCCGCGGTGAGTCGGTATCCCCGGTACGAGAAGCCGCGTTCGAAGAATCGAGCCGTTTCTATCGCCGAGAAAACCGCGACGATCACGACGAGAATGTTGAATGCCAGGTGATTCGCGTGCGGTAGGAGCCAGACGATCGCACCAAGCCCGGGCAAGCCGATCGCAAACACGATAGTTCGGACGATCAGGTTTTTCATCGATCACCACCAAAATTGCGAACTCTGTGTTGGTATTCGGCGATCGCGGAGCGAATGTCTTCGTCGCACCAATCCGGCCACAACTTTGGACTGAAAATCCACTCCGAGTACGCCGATTGCCACAAAAGGAAGTTACTGATCCTCTGTTCGCCGCCCGTGCGGATGATCAAGTCAGGGTCAGGAAACTGCGGAAGGTCGAGAAACGTGGCGAGCGTTTGCTCGGTCAAGTCGGAATCACCGCGATCGCACCATCGTTTGATCGCGCGGATTATCTCGTTGCGGCCGCCGTAGTTCACCGCGAGGTTTACCTGAATCCCCGAGTATCGTTCTGTGTCACGCGTGACGGCCGCGATTTCAGAGCGCACATCCGGCGGCAGCCCCGCGAGATCGCCGCTGTGATGCAGGCGAATTTTGTTCTCGCGGTAGAAGTCGTAGTGATCGCGAAGGTTTCGCGCGACGAGCGCCATGAGGAAAGACACTTCTTCTTCGGTTCGGCGCCAGTTCTCGGTCGAAAAAGCGTACAGCGAGAGGAACTCGACTCCGAGCTTTTCAAGCTCGATTACGACACGCTTCGCCGCCTCAACGCCTTCCTGGTGTCCGCGCGTGCGCCGGAGGTTTCTCTCGGTCGCCCACCGGCCGTTGCCGTCCATGATCACGCCGACATGACGGGGTAGGGTGGGGTCTTTCGGCGAGTTATCGTCGCTCATCACACCTCGAGAATTTCTTTTTCTTTGGTTTCGAGCAATTCGTTGATGCGCTCGACGTGCGAGTCGGTTAACTTCTGAATCTCGTCGGCTGCGTGTTTTTCGTCGTCTTCGCTGATATCCCCGGCCTTCTGCGCCTTCTTCAACTCGTCGTTTGCATCGCGTCGGATGTTTCGGATCGAGATACGGCCCTGTTCGGCCATGTTCTTCGCGATTTTGACTAACTCTTTGCGCCGCTCTTCGGTGAGCGGTGGAATGTTGATCCGGATTACCTTTCCGTCGTTGCTCGGATTGACCGAGAGCTCGGACCTCTGAATGGCCTTTTCGATCTCGCCGATCGTGCTTTTGTCCCACGGCTGGATAACGACGAGGCGCGCCTCCGGCACCGAGATCGTTGCGACCTGGTTGAGTGGTGTCGGATTGCCGTAGTAATCGACTTTCACCTTGTCGAACAAGGCCGACGAAGCTCGGCCGGTGCGGACGGTGTTAAACTCCTCCTGAAGCGCATGAACAGATTTGCTCATGCGCTCTTCGGCGTCTTTTTTGATCGAATCCATTGTGTTCTCCTTGCCGTTTTCGGCTCGGTGATTAACGGCGGAGCCGTCAGGCTTCGTCTTCACCGACGCGGAAGTACAGGAACTCCGTGACCGAAACCGTGCCGCCGGCTTCGGTACCGACTGCCGCAGCGATTTGGCCGACGGATTTTTTCTCGTCCTTCACGAAAGGTTGGTCGACGAGGCATATCTCCGCGAGATGTTTCTTCAGCTTGCCTTTCACGATTCCCTGGATCACGTTCTCGGGTTTATCCATGTTCTTCGCTTGCGTGGCGAAAATCGACTCCTGCTCGGCGACGTACTCGCTCGGGACCGCGTCGTGATTTAAGTACGACGGGTTGAACGCCGCGACGTGTAGCGCGCAATCGAACGCGAATTTCTTTACCGCGTCGTGGTTCGCGACCGCGGGTGAGTCGGCGGTTATCTTTACCAGAACACCGATCGATCCGGTGTCTCCGTGGAGATACTCCACGACGCAGTCGTTTTCACCGATTTCCATCGTGGAAAACCGTCGGACACGCATGTTCTCTTTGATCGTCCCGGCGGCTTCCTGGACCATCGCCTCGATTTTCTCGTCGACAGCGGTGATGTTCGACCCGAGGATGTGGTCGAGTGCGGCGCCACCGAGTTTGACGAAGTCGGTATTTCGCGCGACGAAGTCGGTCTCGCACGCGAGCTCGAGAATTCCGGCGCGCGTGGGCGCGATTTTTGTGAAGATGCGACCTTCTTTTGTCGCGCGTCCACCGCGTTTTGCCGCCGCCGCGAGTCCAAGTTCTTTGAGAATTTTCTCGGCTTTCGCAAAATCGCCGTCTGCATCGGTAAGGGCTTTTTTGCAGTCCATCATTCCTGCGCCGGTTCTGTCGCGCAGACGTTTAACTTCGGTTGCTTTTATCTCTGCCAAGTTCTACTCCTCGTAATACTTGTCTTCATCGATCGCGGCCGTTTCGACATTCTCGGTCTCTTCCTGCGCGACGACGGGTTCTTTTTTCTCTTCCTCGGCGGGCTGGTAATCTGAGTAATCTTCAGCCGCAAAACCTTCGTCTTCGGCGGCTTCCTCGGTCTCTTCGCCGATCCGGGCCGCGACAGGTGCCGTCTCGACTTCTTCGGTAGTCTGAGTTGCATCGGCTTCGGCGGGCTCTTCGGATTCTTCCTCGTCCTGGAGGCTTTCGATCACCTCGAGTCCGATTTCCTTGTCGGCCTCGATGACCGCGTCGGAGATTATCGATGTGAAGAGCGTGATCGCGCGAATCGCGTCGTCGTTGCCCGGTATCGGGTAATCGATACCGTTCGGGTTGCAGTTCGTGTCGACAACCGCGACGATCGGGATGCCGAGCCGTTGCGCTTCGGCGATCGCGATCGCTTCCTTGCGCGTATCGATGATGAAGATAATGCCCGGGAGTTCTTTCATCTCTTTGATACCACCGAGGTTCTTCTCGAGCCCGGTGCGTTCTTTCTGGAGTCGCGCGACCTCTTTCTTTGTGAGGCTCTCGAAAGTACCGTCGACTTCCATCTTCTCAATTTTCTTGAGCCGGAATAGCGACTTTTTGATAGTCGTGAAGTTCGTGAGCATACCGCCGAGCCAACGGTTGTTGACGTAAAACATTCCACACCGCTGCGCTTCTTTTTCGATCGCTTGTTGTGCCTGTTTCTTTGTGCCGACGAAAAGCACGGACTTGTTCTGCAAAACGGTTCCACGAACCGCGTCGTACGCCTCTTTGATCGAGACGATCGTCTTTTGCAGGTCGATAATATGGATCCCGTTGCGCTCGGCAAAGATGAATTTCTTCATCCGAGGATCCCACCGCTTGGTCTGATGCCCGAAATGTACCCCGGACTCCAGAAGATTCTTCATAGTGACAACGGCCACTCGCTCCTCCTCGCTGCACGCGGTTTGCGTGCCCCTTCTCTTGTGTCTCGACCGCTCCGCGAGTTTGACCGTAAAGCCCAATCTACGAGGAGCGACGGAAAGTAAAATTTTCAGTCCGTAGAATACCGTATAACAGCTGCAGTGGCAAGCCTACGACGTTCGTGTACGACCCGACGATCTCATCGCAAAAGAGCGCGGCCGCGCCTTGAATCTTGTACGAACCGGCGGCGTCGTGCCACTCGCCGGTCTCCAGGTACCACTCGATCTCTTCGTCTGCGAGAGAGCGGAACCGTACCTCGGTTCGTGCAAAACGGGAGATGCAGGTGTGTGCGTGCGGCGCGTATACCGAGACGCCGGTGATCACTTCGTGAGTACGGCCCGCAAGTGCGCGAAGCATTCGTTCGGCGCCGGACCGGTCAACCGGTTTTCCGAGTACGACACCGTCATACGTCACCACGGTGTCTGCGGCGACGATCCAGTCCGACCGGAACTCGGGGCGTACCGCGCGTGCCTTGCCACGCGCGTGCTCGGTCGCAACCGATTCAGGAACTCCGCTCAGGTTCGATTCGTCGTACTCCGGCAGTGCGACGACGATAGGGACGCCGAAGCGTCCGATCAGTTCCTGCCGACGCGGTGAGGCCGACGCGAGCACGATGCGTTGAGCGGTCACCTCACGCCGTCCGGAAAATGCGGATGCCCGGGAATACACCGATCACGGTGCCCGGATTAAGCATAATGTGCACCGAGAGGACGCGGAGATCGAAACCTATCGGACCGACAGCGAGGTGTATCTCTGTCCCGGTGATGAGCCGGACAAGTCTCTCTACGATTTCCCACGCGAACGTACCGATAATCATCGTCACGACAACCAGCAGGATGAATGTCGAACGGGTCTTTGCATTCAGTTTCATGAGCCGGTACAGAATCGTCGGTCGTACGGCGTATGTCAAGAACCGCGGAACCTTACGCGAAGATCGTTCTACCCGTTCGACTCGCCGATGACCGACATCGTTTGCCATTTTCCGCTACGGAACCTCAACACCATCGCCACGCCGAGCGACATCACAAATCCGATGAAACACAGCCATACGGTGATCGGTGGGGCTTCGACGACCCGAATCAAAACAACGACGATTCCGGCGAATACCCAATGAAGGATTGCACTCGCGCGCATGACCCAGCTCGTATCACCCGCGCCGCGCAACGCGCCCGCAAACACGAGCTGGGTCGAGTCGGCCATCGTGTACAGTCCGACGAGCCGAAGCATAATAACGGCAAGGTCGGTTACGTCGGAGGTCGCCGCGAATCCCGAACTGAAAACCTCGACGAGCGGCCGTGCGGCGACGAAGAACAGGATCATCATCGAACCCGAGTAGATCCATCCGAGCCGGAGCGCGAGCAGTGCGGCGGTCTTTGCGCCGTCAGGGTTCCTCGCCCCGATGTACTGCCCGACGACCGCGGTAGTCGCAATCCCGAGGCCGAGCATCGGGATGAACGCGACGATGTCCCAATTGAACGCGATCGTTATCGCCGCGGCGACGTCGGCGCCGTAGCCGTGCATGAGTTGAACGAACAAATTGAACGCCATGACGTTCAGGAAGATCTCGATTCCGGCAGGCGTTCCGTATCGCATGAGGCGTCGAAACATGATTCGATCAAACCGCCAGGCCGACCGCGTCTTGTACAGCGCGTTGATCCGCGGACCGAGGTACACGGCGAGAAGCACCAGAAGCGCAGCGACGCCACCTGCGAGCGTGCCGATCGCCGCGCCGACCATTCCGAGTTCGGGGAAGCCTGCCTTCCCGAAGATCAGAACGTAGTTTGCGGGGATGTTCACGAACATTCCGACGATGTTTGAGATCATCACGACCCGTGTTTTCCCGGTGCCGAGAAAGAACCCTGTAAACGCGTTCCGGAGTAGCAGAATCACAGCGCCGGAGAGAAGCCACTGCGCGTAGATCGACTCAAGCGGAATCTGCTGCGGATCGTGGCCCATGATCGAAAAAAACCCCGGGATCACGCGAGCGACCAGAACGAGAACCGGCATCGCCATGAGCGCGAAGTACACCGATTGCGCCGCGGCGCGGGCGCAGTGATCGTGGCGGTCGGCGCCGTAGTACTGCGCGACGATCGCGTTAACATACCCCGCGACTCCGACGAAAACGGACGCTACGGCAAAGTTCGCCAACCCGCCGCCCATCGCGGCGGAAAGGTGAAGCTGGCTGACGCGCGACAGGAAGAGACGGTCGACGAACATCATCGCGGTCTCCGACGCCTGCGAGATTACCATCGGAAGCGCGACCGTCAGGAGCCGTTTGAGGATAGTTTTTGTCGTCGGTTGCGTGAGTGAGTTCGGCATTATTTCTCCAGAGTAGCCGGCGCTCGCCTGTCCGGCATGAAGATCTCATGCGTCGCGGGAGTGCCGTATCCTTCGATCGGGTCGAACACGAGTTGGGAAGCGCCGTCACCCGCATCGACGGCTGCCTGGACAATCTTCCGGTTGAACACGTGCGTGTCGGGGTGGTGGAGGTACTCGTCGACGGGCATCCAGAAACACTCCGCAATCTCGGTCTCGTCGAGCCGTATGCGCGTACTTACGGGGCGCAACCGTGTCACGAAGTAAATGTCCGACTTTCCGTGCCGGTACCCGTGCCAGTGCCGGAAACACACGAGCGAAAGAAACTCGGTGACGATCCCTGTCTCTTCTTTTACTTCGCGTACCGCAGCTTCGGCGATGTGTTCGCCGGGTTGCAAGGCGCCCCCCGGGAGTTTGTAGTGTTTGCGTGTGTGGTGGCGCTCCTGGATCACCAACAAATTCCGGTCTTTGTCGATCACGACGCCTCCCGCGCCGATATAGTGCGTCGCGAACGGAGGTATGTACGACCCTTCGACGAGTGTCAGTGTAAGTTGCAGAGCACGCTCGGTCGCGTGATGATAGACAAACCCCGCGTCGACGGCAACCGGGACAAAAGCGGCACAGTCGATCGGGAGTTCAAGCCAAACGACACGAATGCCGTCGGATTTCCATTGGTGAATCGATTCGGCGAGAGTCAGGCTGAACTCTTCGACCGTGCCCGGGAGATTCTCGGACAGCACAACACAGCCCCCAAAGGGGTTTTTTTCGTTCTGAAGACAAGTCATCCTGCGAGTATGCCGAAAAGTCGACGTCTTTACAATTTCGGAACCTGTTCGCATACTGAAGCCATGGTAAAAGAAATCGGCACGTACGAAAAAGCGGTCGAGACGATCGAACGTCTCGGCAACGGCGGGGCGTTCCTCATGACCGGCTCCGAAGGAAACCCGATGACCATAGGCTGGGGGTTAATCGGACAGATCTGGGGTCGCCCGATCTTTCAGGTGCTTGTGCGACCGTCGAGGCACTCATTCGCGCTGTTACAGACGCTCAACGAGTTCACCGTGTGTGTACCCACCGACGGGCATGCGAAGGCGCTCGCGCTCTGCGGAACCAGGTCGGGGCGCGATCTCGACAAGATCGCCGCGTGTGAATTTACGACCAAACGTTCGGCGCACGTAGCGGTGCCGTACATCGCCGAATGTCCGGTCCACTACGAGTGCCGCGTTGTGCACATCAACGACGTCGTAAACGCGTCGATCGATGCTGAGATTGCCGCCAAGAGTTATCCGAACGGCGACTTCCACCGGATCTACTACGGCGAGATTCTCGGAGTGTACGGCGCATAGCGGTTCGGTTTCAAAGTGGTAATCTCATCGCCGGGCGGCGAAAACAATACGGAAGAGCCCGGACAATCGTCCTCTGTCGGGTACCGACGTATGATCGCGTTTTTTGCGCCTCTCGCCGTTACGCCGATCCTGATCTCGTCAACGCATACAATCACGAATATCGCGCTCGCGCGGTTGCCCGATCCGGTTCTGAGCCTCGCGGTGTTCGCCGTTGTAAAAGGTTTCATGAACGCGGTCAAGGCATCCGGGATGATCTCGGACCATATCTCGTTGAGTTTGATCGACGACAGGGACAGTTACATCGTCGCGACGCGGTTCATCTGGTCGCTCTGTCTCGTACTGCTCGCTCTCGTGAGCATCGTTGCGTTCACTCCCGTCGGAGGGTATCTGCTCAGCGGAGTGCTCGGGCTTCGCGATCCGCGCGCGGTCGAGTTCGGGTACCGGGTATTCCGCATCACCGTGTTCCTCCCGTTCGTCGAGATCCTTCGGAACAGCAATCGTGGACTCTTGATCGCGCGAGAGAAGACGTACCTCGTCTCGATCTCGACCGTCGCGCGTGTCGTTTTGATCTCCGGTTTCGCCGTCTGGGCGATCTCCTCGCAACGGATGACAGGAGTCGACGCAGCGTCGATCATCTGGGTCGGCGGAATTGGAGTTGAAGGCCTCGTCGTTCTAATCAGCGTCTTCGTCGCGTTCGGGTCGCCGATGCGCGCGGCGTCGCTCATTCCAACGAGAAATAAGCGGGCTTTGACGACGCGCGGTGTGTGGATGTTTTTTTCCCCGTTGGCTGTCATGATCACGCTTCACGCGGCGTTTCAACCGGTACTGCAGACGGCGATCGCGTGGTCGCCGTCTGACTCGACGGTCGCGCTTGCGGCGTACGGCGTCGCGTGGGGCCTGGTTCTCAACGTCGTCGCGCCGCTTCAAATGCTTCACAACTGTCCTGTCGTTTTTTCGGCGGTTCCAGGAAGCCCAAACTGGAAGAAGGTTCGGCGATTCTGCGCATTCGTCGGGTTCTCCTCCGCGGCGGCGCTCTTTGTCTTCTCGGCGAGTCCGGCGGGATTGTGGGTTCTTCGCGAAGTAATCGGCGTCTCGAACGATATTGCCGTCGAGTCACGAGCCGCGCTCGTTGCGTTCTCGGTTTTCCCCGCGTTGTGGGGCGTGCGCGAGGCGTATTGGGGCGCACTCCTGCACACACAACGAACATCGGTGATCGGCGGTGGGAAAATGTTGAACATGGCGGCTGTTGTGCTGTGCCTGCTTTTTTTCTTTGGTCCCGCCGC